>CAJWCW010000170.1 GCA_913030615.1 uncultured Gammaproteobacteria bacterium
GCGTTGACGTTCCCTGGGATCCAATCAATCCGGTAGAATTTTGTATTTCGAGGGCGGGACACGATTATGAAGTATTCCACGAAAGTGGGGAACGCGGGTGAATTCAAAACAGGCTGCCTCATCGTAACCCCGGCGCGAGCGCGGACGATCTTTCGATCTACAAAACATCGCGATTATGTCGAGCGACTAACCGAGAGTAGTGCACACGGCAAGACCGTCGTGCTGGCCCTACCCGATAAGATCGAGCATGTACTGGTCGTGGGAGCCGATGAGAAAACACAATCTGAACGCGACTTCCGAAAGAATGTTGAAGCTGCGACACAGGCACTGGCTCAGATTCCAGTTCCAGATGCCGTGTGGCATCTCAACGACATTGATGTCGCGAACCACGACGTCTATTGGAAAACGCGTAACGCACTTTCCGCGCTGTCGAGCGCTCTTTATCGCTTCGACGAACATAAATCGAAACCAGGGAAGGTTTCCCATCCTCGTCGAATCTCGATTCACGTCGATCGTCGCGCGCGGGCTAATACCCTCCGCGCTATTCGACACGCTCAAGCGCTCGACGCTGGCCTAGAGCTCGCGAAAAATCTTGGCAATCAACCTCCCAACATCTGCAATCCCGTTTACCTCGCACGGGAAGGTCGAAAATTCGGTCGGTCGCCTAAAACCAGCGTTCGCGTCCTTGACGAAAAGCAAATGCAAACCATGGGAATGGGTGCATTTATGTCCGTCACCCGCGGCAGTGAAAGTCCGGGGAAAATGATCATTGTCCGTTACAACGGCGGCCGCAGGGGCGACGCACCCATCGTATTCATTGGTAAAGGCATTACGTTCGATTCCGGTGGCATCAGTCTCAAATCGGGCGCCGGGATGGATGAAATGAAATTCGATATGGCAGGTGCGGCATCGGTTCTCGGCGCAATGCGGGCCGCCATCGATGCACAACTCCCACTTAACATAATGTGCATTGTCGCAGCCGCTGAAAACATGCCGTCAGGAAAAGCGTCGCGACCCGGTGACATTGTCACCACGTATTCAGGGAAAACGGTCGAGATCCTGAATACTGACGCCGAAGGTCGGCTCGTTCTCTGTGACGCTATCTCGTACGCGAAAACCCTGAAGCCGGCCGTAATCATTGATGTGGCAACCTTGACGGGCGCGTGCGTCGTGGCTTTGGGCAGTCATGCGTCTGCACTTTATTCCAACGACGATGCATTAACTCAATCGCTGGAAGTAGCCGGCCAATACATCCAGGACCGGGTCTGGCCGATGCCGTTATGGGACGAATATCAGCAACAGCTATCGAGTCCATTTGCCGATATGTCGAATATCGGCGGACGTGAAGCGGGATCGATCACGGCGGCATGCTTTTTGTCCCGATTTGCCCAGTCCGTTAAGTGGGCTCACCTCGATATTGCCGGCACGGCCTACCGGAGTGGAATCCGTAAAGGGTCGACGGGACGACCCGTACCCCTTTTATTTCAGTACCTTATTAATCAACTTCCATGACGCGCATCGACTTCTATCTTCTCCCTGACGCTGACCACGTCGCCAAACTTCGGTTCGCCTGTCGGTTAGCCCATCGCGCGGCACGTACAGGCAAAAGTGTCAACGTTCAAACCGCTAATGCGACCGAATCAGAAGAGCTAGACGGTCTCATGTGGTCCTATCCACCGGGTAACTTTCTCCCACACGTGATCACGACGGAACGAGCGGAAAACGCCGACGTAGCGGTTCTCATTAGCCACGACGAGCCGACCCCGGCCGACGATCACGTGCTTATTAACCTAAGCGGTGAAATTCCCGCTTTCTTTGGTCGGTTTGAGCGCGTTGCTGAAATCATCTTGGAGCCCGAGCGTTCACTCGGACGCGATCGATACCGTAACTACCGGGACAAAGGGTACCCTCTATTTCATCACGACCTCGACAATTGGGAAGAACAGTGACTGATCCAATGGATTGCCGGGGACGAATCGCCGTGCCGAAAAAAGGTACCCCAATA
Source organism: uncultured Gammaproteobacteria bacterium (assembly GCA_913030615.1). Taxonomy (GTDB): domain Bacteria; phylum Pseudomonadota; class Gammaproteobacteria; order Pseudomonadales; family Azotimanducaceae; genus UBA11889. Next base: position 2,006 of record CAJWCW010000170.1, read on the forward strand.
AGTGGGGCCACGAATTGAGCCAGCTCGACGATAGCTTCAATCCGGGTGCGATCGAACGGGCGTTGTACGCGGAATGGGAGGCAAGCGGCTACTTTGCTCCTACAACAGCCCCTGAACCCTACTCCATCGCGATACCTCCGCCCAATGTCACTGGGACTTTGCATATCGGACATGCGTTTCAACACACACTGATGGATGCGTTGATCCGTTATCAACGGATGTCAGGGAAACAAACGTTGTGGCAAACCGGCACTGACCATGCGGGGATTGCTACGCAGATGATCGTCACCGAACAGTTGGCTGCTGAAGGTTTCTCTCTCGAAGACATCGGGCGAGAAGCTTTCATCGAACGAGTCTGGAAGTGGCGAGAAGAGTCTGGCGGAACGATTTCCGAACAGATGCGGCGAATGGGATCTTCGGTCGACTGGTCGCGCGAACGATTCACGATGGACGAGGGGTTCTCACGCGCGGTCAAGCAAGTTTTCGTTCAGCTCTACGATCAGGGCCTTATCTACCGAGGCAAGCGATTGGTCAACTGGGATCCAGTACTCGGGACCGCGCTTTCCGATTTAGAGGTTACGAACGAGGACGAACCTGGCAGCTTATGGCATTTTCGCTATCCCCTAGAAGATGGGCTCACAACACCTGATGGCAACACATACGTTGTCGTTGCAACCACCCGCCCCGAGACGATGTTGGGGGACACAGCGATCGCCGTCCATCCCGATGACGACCGCTATCGCGCGTTGATCGGAAAGCATGCCCTATTGCCTTTGGTGGGACGCAAATTACCGATTATCAGCGACACATACGTTGACCCCGAATTCGGTACCGGTTGCGTAAAAATCACCCCCGCCCACGATTTCAACGATAACGAAATCGGACATCGGCACGGTCTCGAAGAAATCAACATCCTGTCCGCCGACGCGACAATCAACGCGAGTGCACCTGCACCTTACCGCGATCTCGATCGGTTCGACGCGAGGAAGAGAATCGTCGCGGATTTGGACCAACTTGGTTTACTTGAAACCGTCGAAGATCACACCATCAAGATACCGCGGGGGGAACGGTCCGGCGAAATCGTCGAGCCTCGTCTCACCGACCAATGGTTTGTCAAAATCGAACCCCTGGCCCAACCCGCTATCGATGCCGTCAAAGACGGTAGTATCGCGTTTGTTCCAAAACAGTACGAAAATCTCTACTTCGCATGGATGCGCGACGTACGAGACTGGTGCATTAGTCGACAACAATGGTGGGGACACCAAATACCGGCCTGGTATGACGGGAATGGCAACGTCTATGTCGGCGATAACGAAGAAGCTGTCCGCGCCGATGCCAATCTCGACCCGGAAGTCCGACTTACCCAAGATCCCGACGTGCTGGAAACTTGGTTTTCGAGCGCGTTATGGACGTTTGCCACGCTCGGTTGGCCCGACAAGACCCCCGAACTCAACCAATATCATCCAACTAGCGTACTCGTAACAGGCCACGACATCATTTTTTTCTGGGTGGCTCGGATGATCATGATGACCCTCCACTTCACCGGCGAAGTTCCCTTTAAACAAGTCTACGTGCATGGACTTATTCGAGATGCTAAGGGCGAGAAAATGTCAAAAACGAAGGGTAATGGCATCGACCCTCTCGACGTCATCGACGGTATTTCCCTTGACGATTTGGTCGCTAAACGAACGCAAAATCTAACTCAGCCGCGGATGGCTGAGGCGATAACTGTAGCGACACAAAAAGAGTATCCGAACGGAATCCGGAATTACGGATCCGATGCTCTTCGCTTCACGTTCTGCGCGTATGCATCGCCAGGACGCAACATAAATTTCGACTTAAGCCGAGTCGAGGGCTATCACTATTTTTGCAATAAGCTCTGGAATGTCTCGCGATTCGTACTGATGAACGTGGATTCGATCACCGAGTTAGGTGGTTCTGAACAAAGTCTGGCTGATCGTTGGATCGTCTCTCGAATGCGCCAACTGATCGTCGACGCTCGTGAAGCGGTCGGTTCGTATCGTTTTGACCTATTTGCGAATGCCGTCTACGAATTTATCTGGCACGAATACTGCGATTGGTACGTCGAATTGACCAAATCCGTCTTTTTTGACGCAAACGCGGATCAAACTGAGGTTAACGCGGCCAGTACAACGCTGGTCACGGTGCTCGAGATATTGCTACGCGTCGCGCATCCGATCATGCCGTATATCACCGAAACGTTATGGCGCGAAATCGCACCGTTAGCTGGGCCCACCGCTAAAACCATTATGTTGCAACCGTTTCCGCAAGAAGAAGACGCCGTTTTAGACGAGGAAGCTGAGACGGCTATCGAGTGGCTTAAAGAAGTGGTCACCGCAGTACGCAATATCCGCGGCGAAAGAGGCATTAAACCTTCCCAAGACGTTGTACTCATGTTGCAGGGAGGTACATCCCATGACAGACAATTGAGTAAAGCGACGGAGAAATTACTGCGAAGACTCGCCAAGTTGCGAGGCGAGATCATGTGGCTAAACGACAAAGATCCGGTGCCCGCAAGCTCCGTACAACTGGTACATCGCCTGAAGGTTATCGTTCCTTTTACGGATCTAGACGAAGCGAAAACCGAACTCCAGAGACTTTCGGTAGAAACCCGTAAATTGCAGATGACGCTCGAGAAAATTGCCACAAAACTGGACAACCCAAATTTTGTCGAAAAAGCACCCGCCAGCGTTGTTGCCAAAGAACAAACCCGGCTCGATGAGCTTTCCGATCAAGTGGACACATTGCTTCAGCAGCGAGTTGCCTTGGAAGACATTATCGGCGCCAACGCGACGAGGTGAATTCCTACGGTATATCGAGCACGACCTTTCCAAAAGTTCC
>CAJWCW010000171.1 GCA_913030615.1 uncultured Gammaproteobacteria bacterium
CCAAACACGCCGCCATTGGAAATCGTGAACGTGCCACCCTGGAGATCCTCCAGTGAAAGCTTGCCATCTCGAGCTTTACCCCCGTATTCACTTACCTGATCTTCAATTTGAGCCAGGCCAAGGGCATCCGCATCACGAATGACCGGAACCACCAAGCCACGCTCGCTACTTACCGCGACACCTATATCGTAATACCCGTGATACACAATATCGTTTTCATCAATCGATGCGTTCACCGATGGAAATCGCTTTAAAGCTTCCACCGACGCACGCACAAAGAAACTCATAAACCCCAATCGAGTTCCATGATGGCTTTGCTCGAATTCCTGTTGATATTTTCCCCGGATGCGCTGGATCGGCGACATGTCCACTTCATTGAACGTTGTAAGCGTCGCTGCCGTTTGCTGTCCCTCGACAAGACGCCGCGCCAGACTCGCTCGAAGTCGCGTCATCGGCACTCGCCGCTCCACGCGTTCGCCCGACGCGCCAGTATCAAATTCCAAACCTGAATCCGCGGAGGAAGGCGGAACGCCATCCAGATCCCGGTCACCTACCTTTAACATTGTCACCACATCCGTTTTAGTTACCCGCCCGTCACGACCGGTACCTCTCAATCCTTCAGTATCAATATCGTTCTCGAGCGCCAGTTTACGTGCTGCCGGTGAGAGCCGAGTAGCTTCAACATCAGTGGTCGACGCTGGACCCTCGGCGAGCGATTCCGTTGTGGGCTCGTCAATGCTTCCCTCTTCGAACTGGGCGATGATCTCCTCGCTCTCGACGGTGTCCCCCTCTTCCTTAATAACCTTCGTCAAACTGCCATTAGCCGGAGCAAAAACCTCGATGACCACTTTGTCGGTCTCAATGTCGACCAGCAATTCATCTCGCGCTATGGATTCACCCGGGAGCACATGCCATGCCGCCACCGTGCCCTCGGAAATCGATTCAGGAAAAGTTGGCGCTTTGATTTCGATCGTCATACAAAGTTTCCGTGGATGAGTCGCGTTGGCGCACGCATCATCAATCGAACAACGCCTCTCTTATCAACCGCTGTTGTCGTTCGATGTGTTTGGTCATGTATCCGCCGGCCGTAGCGGCAAACCCTTCGCGTCCTGCATACGACAGATAGAGCTTATCATTGTGGTCCAAAATGACTCGGCGTATATGGTGTTGGCTGGAATACCACGCGCCCTGGTTCATGGGTTCCTCCTGACACCAAACAACGTCTTTGATATTTCGTAGCGGGGCGATGACTTGCCCCAAATCGCGTTCGGGGAAAGGGTACAACTGCTCTAGCCGAACGATTGCTATATTTTCTGCGCCCTCTTTGCGGCGCTGTTCCAAGAGATCGTAGTAGATCTTGCCGGAGCACAGGACCAGGCGATCCACGTGACCTGGGTCCACAGCATCAATCTCACCCAGAACGGTATGGAACTGGCCGGCGGTCAGATCCTCCAACGCCGAAACGGCGAGCTTGTGCCTAAGAAGACTTTTGGGCGTCAAGACAATGAGCGGTTTACGTAGCGGCCGGATGACTTGACGGCGAAGCATATGAAACATTTGTGCCGGCGTCGTCGGGAGACAAATCTGCATATTGTGTTCAGCCGAGAGCTGTAAAAAACGTTCGAGCCGAGCCGATGAATGCTCAGGACCCATGCCTTCGTAGCCATGGGGAAGCAACATAACCAACCCACACAGACGTTCCCATTTTGCCTCACCACTTGAAACAAATTGATCGATCACAACCTGGGCCCCGTTTGCAAAGTCCCCAAACTGCGCTTCCCATATACACAACGCTCCCGGGGTCGTCGTCGCGTAGCCATACTCAAAGGCTAGTACGGCTTCTTCCGAAAGCAACGAATCGTATATATCAAACGTGGGCGTCCCAGATAGATGGTTGAGCGGGATATGACGTTTGCCGTCGCGTTGATTGTGTACCGCCGCGTGTCGATGCGAAAAGGTTCCGACACCGACATCCTGACCCGTCAGGCGGACAGGGTGTCCTTGATCGAGAAGTGTCGCATACGCCAGTATCTCGGCGAATCCCCAATTGATAGGCATCGCACCAGCTGCCATGCGCCGCCGATCTTCAAGGATTCTTTGGACCTGTCGGTGCAAAACAAAGCCCTCCGGAACCTTATTCACGCCGTCGGCTAGCTTCCGAAGGCGGGTCAGATCACACCCTGTATCAGCCGGAGCCGTCCACTCGTGGTCAAGATACGGTCGCCAGTCGACAAAGAGCTCAGTATTTGGCTCGTGCACCAAGGAAAGCGCGACATGATCTCCCGAATCGAGCTGATCACGATACCGGAAAATCAATCGGTCGGATTCAGAACTCGGCAACACACCGTCGGCGTGTAGTTGATTGGCATAGATGGAGCACACGGAGGGGTGTCCGCGAATCGACGCGTACATTAACGGTTGCGTCTTCATCGGCTCCTCGGCCTCGTTGTGTCCTCGCCGTCGATAGCAGACCAAATCGATGACAACGTCTTTATGGAAAGCCATGCGGTAATCAACGGCCAACTGCATGGCAAAGACCGCGGCTTCAGGATCGTCTCCGTTAACATGAAAGATTGGCGCTCGAACCATTTTCGCGATTTCGCTGCAATATTCACTTGACCGCGCGTCGTCAATCCGATGGGTCGTGAAACCGATTTGATTATTGACGATAACGTGTATCGTCCCACCTGTATGAAAACCACGGGTCTGGGACATCTGAAAAGTTTCCATGACCACCCCTTGACCCGCGAATGCTGCATCGCCATGGATCACGATTGGGACCACAAGATCGCCCGTGTAGTCCCGGCGCCGATCTTGGCGCGCCCGAACCGATCCCTCAACGACCGGGCCCACGATTTCGAGATGCGACGGGTTGAAAACCAGGGCCACGTGCATTTCCCCGCCCACAGTCTCAACGTTGGAAGAGAATCCTTGGTGGTATTTAACGTCGCCTGTTCGATCCCCTTCCGGTGTTTTTCCGTCGAACTCATCGAACAAGTCCGCCGGCTGCTTGCCGAGGACATTAACCAAGACGTTCAACCGACCTCGATGCGCCATACCGATAACGGTTTCCACGACACCATGCGACCCACACCGCTGCAAACCCTCATGCAACATCGGAATCAGACTCTCACCACCTTCAAGCCCAAACCGTTTGGTACCCGGATATTTGTTGTGTAAGTATTTTTCGAGGCCTTCGGCTGCCAAGAGGCGTTCGAGGATCGTATGCCGGTGCTCCTCTGAAAACGTCGGCCTCGCATGTACCGATTCAAGTCGCTTACGCAACCACAGCTGTTCACCCGCGTCGGTAATGAACATGTACTCCGTCCCAAGCGCTCGACAATAAGTGTCTTCAAGCGCTTTGATAATGTCCCGCAATGACGCCTGCCCGTCTTCAAAAAAATGTGAGGAGCCCGTCTGGAATAAAGTGTCAAGGTCTCCTTCCGTTAGGTTGTGATATGCAAGGTCAAGTTCGGGGGCGGGTTCCCGTACCCAGATGTTGAGCGGATCAATACGGGCACGACGGTGTCCCCGATGTCTGTATGCGCTGATTAGCTCCAAAACACGAACCTGTTTACGCTCGTGTTCCGAACTAACTTCTGCGCTTACCTTTTCGGGGCGCGCTTTGAGCCGATTTCGACCTAAACGTTCGAAATGCCGAATGATCGCTCCGTGGGGGAAATCGGGTCCTACGCCATCCACCATCGGCAGGCGTTCAAAATAATCACGCCAACCTTCGGGAACAACATTAGGATTTTCGAGAAACTGTTCGTACATCGTCTCAATGTACGCCGCGCTTCCACCGAAAAGATGGGAGCTCCGTTGCATACGAACTAGATAGTTTCCATCCATGGCGCTTCAACGCGTTTAGAGATGAAACATAGGACGCGTTGTCTTCAGGAATCCCGCGTCAGCAGTAATGAACGTATCTTACCTATAGCGCGCGTCGGATTCAGACCTTTCGGACAGACACTTACACAATTCATGATCCCGCGGCATCGAAACACGCTAAAGGGATCACTGAGTTTTGATAGGCGTTCTTCGGTCGCAGTATCTCGACTGTCTGCGAGAAATCGATACGCCTGAAGCAACCCTGCTGGCCCTATGAATTTGTCCGGATTCCACCAAAACGAAGGGCAAGACGTAGAGCAGCACGCACACAATATGCACTCGTATAATCCATCGAGTTCCGCACGCTCCTCCGGCGACTGCAGGCGTTCCTGCGTGGGCGGCGGCTCTTCATTGATGAGGTACGGGTCAACTTTCTCGTACTGTTTGTAGAACTGTGTCATGTCCACCACCAAATCCCGGACCACGGGCAAACCTGGAAGGGGCTTAAGCACTAGCATCTTGTTGTTTGCAACCTCCGACACGGGCGTTTTACACGCCAACCCGTTGGTTCCATTCATATTGATCCCGTCGGAGCCGCAAACACCTTCCCGACAAGAACGTCGGTACGCCACTGTTGGATCCTCGGCTTTAACGAGCTGTAGAACGTCAAGCACCATCAAATCTTGGCCTGCGGGGATATCAATCTCATAGTCTTGCATCCGCGGTGTCACATCTTCGCCGGGTACGAATCGATATACGCTTACATGCATATTTAGTACGTGCGCTCCTTTGGCTCGAAACTTGAAACAGTCTTAGGCGTTAGATTAACCGCCCGTTTTCCAACCCTCATCTCCTTCGGAAAATACATTGAGTGGCATAGCCAATTCTCATCGTCCCTCGCCTTATAGTCGACGCGTGAGTGAGCACCCCGACTTTCACGGCGACCTTCAGCCGTGATCGCGGTCGCTTCGGCCACATCCAACAGGTTGTCGAGTTCCAACGCTTCGAGTCGCGCCGTATTAAAAAC
>CAJWCW010000172.1 GCA_913030615.1 uncultured Gammaproteobacteria bacterium
CTTGGTTTAGCTCAATGGCAATCCTTTCAGACGATTCGATCGACGCTGTTCCGACGAGAACGGGTTGATCTGCGTCAACGCTTTTTCGGATTTCGTCTACGATTGCTTCGAATTTCTCCTCGACCGTTAGATATATGAGGTCCGTCCGGTCCTCACGGATCATGGGAACGTTCGTTGGGATCACGACAACATCTAAGCCATATATCTGTTTAAACTCGAATGCTTCCGTATCCGCTGTCCCCGTCATGCCTGCAAGCTTTCCGTAAAGCCTGAAGTAATTTTGGAAGGTCGTTGAAGCGACTGTTTGGGTTTCGTTTTGTATCGAGACCCCCTCCTTTGCTTCCACTGCCTGATGGATACCATCGGACCAACGACGCCCGGGTTGAGCACGGCCCGTGTGTTCGTCGACAATAACGATTTCGTCGTTACGAACCATGTAGTCGACGTCACGCTTGAATAGAAAATGTGCTTTCAAGGCGGCTTGAACGTGATGTAACAGGCCTAGATTGGAGGCTGCATACAAACTATCACCCTCCTCCAACATTCCGTTGCGTTTTAACTCGTCCTCAACCGCGAGGTGCCCTCGTTCCGTCAATTCCACCTGTCGATTTTTTTCATCGACAAAAAAATCGCCGGTGTCTTCTACTTCCTCGCCACCCATAATCGCAGGCAATGCGGCCTCGACCTGCTCCTGTCGCACCAATTTAGGGGCGAGTTTGTTGATCTTCCGATAGAGGTCGGTGCTCTCTTCGGCCGGCCCCGAAATGATTAGAGGCGTCCGTGCTTCGTCAATTAGGATCGAGTCAACCTCGTCGACAATCGCGAAGCTGAGCCGTCGTTGGAGCCGATCTTCCTTCCTAAAAGCCATGTTGTCGCGAAGGTAATCAAATCCAAATTCGTTATTGGTCCCGTAGGTAATATCAGCCGCGTACGCCGTGCGTTTCGATTCCATATCTTGGCCCGACTGCACCACGCCGACCGTCATGTCGAGCGCTCCATATATCGGACCCATCCAGTCTGCGTCTCGACGCGCGAGGTAGTCGTTGACGGTAACGATATGAACGCCGTATCCAGTAAGCGCATTCAAATACGCTGCCAACGTTGCCACGAGAGTTTTCCCTTCACCGGTGCGCATTTCGGCAATCCTGCCCTCGTGCAGCGTTATCCCACCAATAAGTTGAACGTCATAGTGGCGCGTCCCACTCACTCTTTCTGCGACCTCACGTACACATGCAAATGCTTCAGGCAAGAGGTCGTCCAGCGTTTCACCGTTCTGGTGTCGTTCCCGAAATTCGGCAGTTCGGCGCTTTAAGTCTTGCGTCGACAAACCTCGCACATCAGCGCCTAGGTTGTTGATCCGAGTGACCGTTTTCTCCATTCGCTTGAGTTCGCGACTATTGCGAGTTCCAAACAAATTGCGGATTGACTGGCCAAACATAATCTTAAGGGGGTTGGGAAAACGTTATTTTAACTCGAATCAACGTTGCAACACGGAAACGTCCATATCGCGGCCAAGGTTCGAACGGTATGGTCGATTATATAAAGCGCTAGCATTCGACCATATGTATAGCTTAGATCTATTATGTCTAGATCGAGTAAACCAAGAAAATATTCACCACTCTTGAACCGAGAAGCCGTGCCTGAAAACAAAATAAAGACTCTGTTACGCCGAAGGCCTCGTTCTGATAGCTCGAAATCACCCCTCTACCGACTTGTAAACCGAGCTTTAGACCTAGAACACAAAACAAATATCTTGCGATCTATCCTGCCTGCAAGCATGGCCCTCCAATTCGAGGTTTCGAATGTTCGTGGAAACAGATTGACAATTCTCGCGAAAAACGCGTCCTGGGCAACACGGCTTCGATTCGAGACACCGAGGCTGCTCAATCAACTTTGTGAGCTCCAAGAATTTTCTCAAATCAAAGAGATAAAAATTCGCTCTGTATCATCACTCGAGCCCACCGCGACTCAACCTAGTCTCCCCGAGAACATGTCGACACCGGCGAACGAACCGCTTGAAGAGCTCGCCGATCGAACCGAACAAGGCGAACTAAAAAGTGCATTACGAAAACTCGCTCAGCACGGACGGACGAATTTATCTGGGCATGATCCAATAACTTAGTCCCGCCTGAACAGGATTCGCGACAACGAGTCGCTGGAATCAAATAACATGGGTGGCGAGAAAGACCGTCAGGAAATCGCGTACGCAGGTTTGCCAAATGAAATCGGGTTATCAGATTCACTGCTGTACGTCACGACTTCGTATGCGTCGCGATCCGCAAGCAAGCGTCGAACTAAAGCGTTATTCGTCGAATGACCGGACTTAAAGCCACAAAAAGCCCCTATGACGCTATGCCCTAATAAGTATAGATCGCCGATCGCATCAAGAATCTTGTGCTTGACGAACTCATCCCCTTGCCGAAGGCCGTCGTTATTAAGGATCCTAAAGTCATCAACGACCACCGCGTTATCTAAGCTACCGCCTCGGGCAAGATCCATTGAACGCAACTTTTCAAAATCCGCAAGAAAACCAAACGTTCGGGCGCGGCTGACCTCCTTCACAAAAGCAGTAGTAGAAAAATCAATCGACGCGTGTCGGACATGCGTCCGAAAAACTGGGTGGTCATAATCCAGCGTGTATTCGACTCGAAAACCGGTGTGAGGAGAAATCGTTACCCTCGCCCCACCTTCCTCGTAACTGATTTCCTTTAGGACGCGGATGAACCTTTTTGCCGCATCCTGTTCTTGATATCCAGCTGATTGAATTAGAAATACAAAGGGTGCCGCACTCCCATCCATAATCGGCAGCTCTGGCGCACTAACGTCGACAAAGGCATTGTCAATCCCGAGCCCAGCCATAGCGGACATCAAATGCTCAACCGTCGAAATTTTATTGGATCCTTCGCCTATCGAAGTCGCCATTGTGGTGTCAGAGACATTGACCGCGTTCGCTATCACCGGTATCGGTGAATCACCATCCGTGCGCATAAACACAATGCCGGTGTTAGGGGGCGCAGGCCGCAGACTCAGATAGACCTTTTCCCCTGTGTGTAGCCCTACGCCCGTTGCTCGTATCGTGTTTTTTAGCGTTCTTTGATTAACCATAGCCTCACGTTTAAACAAGAGGTCAAGAACGGCGCTGGATCTTAGCAATCGCGGGTCCCCTTGGCCACGAAGCCACTTGGCTAAGTTGTAACATTTTGTATCGGTCTGTTGCCGGGAAAGTCGAGCCGATTCACGTTTGTTTGGATCCCGATCAAGAAATTAGAGCGAGGGACAACTCACTCACTCGGTTAGCTTGTCGTTTCTTGGGGAAACGGAACGGTTGGCTTCAATCCGCTTGCCGCCGTAGGAAGGCCGGGATATCCAAATAATCTGCATTCATATTTTCGGATTGTTCCTTCGGCACTTCTCGTGCACTGCCAGCCCGACGTTTTTTTCTCATTACCGTAGGCCGATCCAAATCATCATAGTCGGGCCGACTCCCTTCCCCGTCGTCGGTATCGCCACCTTCATATGTATTGTCGACGACGACGCTCGGAAGTAGGGTTTCGCCAAGTCCCGTCGCAACTACGGTAACGCGAAGCTCTTCTGCAGCTTCCGTATCAATTACGGTACCAATGACAACGAGCCCTCGTTCCGAAGTAAATGCGTTAATGGTCTCACCAACATCAGTAAATTCACCTATGGATAGATCCGGGCCCGCTGTAATGTTGACGAGTACTCCCCTGGCACCTTGAAGATCAACATCCTCAAGAAGAGGACTTCGAATAGCAGCTTCCGCTGCATCTCGCGCCCGATTCTCCCCGGCCGCTGTCCCAGTACCCATCATCGCCATTCCCATTTCGGACATAACTGTCCGTACATCCGCAAAATCAACATTGATCATACCCGGCCGAATAATCAGATCTGCGATACCTTGGACAGCACCACACAGCACTTCGTTAGCTGCCGCGAAAGCATCAACCATTGATGTTCTTTCTCCCAGCACCGCCAAAAGTTTCTCGTTAGGGATCGTAATCAACGAATCAACATGCTGGGCAAGTTCTTCGATCCCCTGCTCCGCAGATTCCATTCGTTTTTCGAATCGAAAGGGTTTAGTGACAACCGCCACTGTTAAGACATCTAGCTCGCGAGCGACCTGCGCTACGACCGGTGCCCCTCCTGTACCTGTACCACCGCCCATACCAGCAGTAATGAATACCATGTCTGCGCCAGAAAGAACTTCCGCGATCCGGTCACGGTCCTCCATTGCTGCCAACCTGCCAATCTCTGGGTCGGCGCCGGCGCCGAGACCTTTGGTAATCGAAGCTCCTAGTTGCAATATGGTCTTGGCGTCCAGACTCTTAAGAGCCTGGGAATCGGTATTTGCCGCTATGAAGTCAACGCCTTCAACATTCTTTGAAACCATATGTTGAATCGCATTTCCACCGCCACCACCAACTCCAATCACCTTGATGATCGCGCTTTGAGGAGGGCTATCGACTAGTTCGAACATAGTTTTTTCCTTTTGAGAGTTTATTCACACATTGTTGTCCAGCCACTTCTTGACTCCGCTAAAAAAGCCGAAGGTTCTAGAATTCCCTTGCTCCGAACGCCTTTGTTCAATTTCTTTTGCGTGTGCTAGCAGACCAACACCGGTGGAATAAATTGGGTTGGTTACTATGTCTTTTAGACCTGATATGTTTTTCGGAAAGCCGAGACTAACTGGCATGTGGAATATCTCTTCGGCTAATTCCACTACGCCTTCCATCTTCGAAGACCCACCTGTAAGAACGACACCCGCGGCGACGAGGTCTTCGAAACCACTACGTCTTAATTCAGCCTGAACAAGAGTAAACAGCTCC
>CAJWCW010000173.1 GCA_913030615.1 uncultured Gammaproteobacteria bacterium
GATGCGTTCCAATAACGCCGCTTTCTAGCGATTAACCCTCCGACCGACTATCCAGCACCTGCTTTAGGACAGGCCATACGTTGTCTAGTAGCTTTGACTGGGCCTTTGCATTGGGATGAATGCCGTCGGCTTGCATCAACTCATCCACCGTCGCAATACCGTCTGGAAACGGTACGAGCAGACTGCCCGTGTCCGAGGACGTCTCGACGAATATCGCTCGAAACGCGTTGGTGTATCTGGGACCGTAATTGGCAGGAATGGCCATGCCAAGAATAATGACCTTAGCACCCTGATCCCGAGCAAGCTTGGCCATGACTTCCATGTTTTCTCGAATAATTTCGATGGGGTATCCGCGTAGTCCATCGTTGCCGCCTAGCTCCAGGATGACGACATCGGGTTGGTGAGCTTCAAGAATCGGCGACATCCGGTCCCTCCCCCCTGTCGTCGTCTCACCGCTGAGGCTGGCGTTGACAACACTTGTTGCCGTCGAGTACTCCCGAAGGCGTTGACCCATGAGTGCGACCCAGCCTTGCTCTCGTTGAATCCCGTATGCGGCGCTGATACTGTCGCCCATCACGACAACCGTTAGTGGCCTTTCACTCGCAGCACTCGCGGTCGATATGAATGACACGAATGCTAGAAGCACCAAGGTCCGAAGTGACATGGCCTCACCAATCCTACGTGCAAACAACCTAGTCAAGTCTGTACCAACCGCAGAGGGGTTGTTGACGATCTTGGATGGCGTCGACGTCGAAATCAATTCCGGCGAAGCCGTCGCCGTACTTGGGCAGTCGGGATCGGGAAAAACAACCCTATTGGGGCTTTTGGCGGGACTCGATCTACCGACATCGGGCACTGTTCATTTAGACGGCGAAGAGATCACGGCGATGTCAGAGGAAGACCGCGCGAGGGCGCGAGGGCGCTGCGTTGGTTTCGTTTTCCAGACCTTCCAATTGATTGATAGCTTAACCGCGCTCGAAAACGTGATGCTCCCAGCCGAATTACGTCGCGATCCCGAACCCATGAAGGCGGCTTCCCAGTACCTAGAACGGGTCGGTCTTGCCGAACGAATCACGCACTATCCGCGGCAATTGTCGGGAGGTGAACAACAACGCGTCGCGATGGCCCGTGCTTTCGCCTCAAGACCACGTGTTCTGTTCGCCGATGAACCGACCGGAAATCTCGATTTAACGACAGGTACCCGGATCGTAGACCTGTTGTTCGACTTAAACCGGGAAGAGAACACGACCCTCGTACTCGTGACCCATGACGAGTCGCTCGCAAGTCGTTGTGATCGACGAATAACCCTTGCCGAAGGAAGAACTGTCTCTTGAACGTTCGTCTGATTCTCCGACTGGTGGCTCGAGATTGGCGCGCTGGGGAACTGAGACTGCTGCTTGCGGCACTCTTGGTCGCGGTCGGTACGGTGAGTGCCATCACATTCTTCGTCGACCGGCTCCATCAAGCACTGTTGGCCGAATCCACCAGTTTCTTGGCTGCCGATCGGGTCCTTTCTGGTAGTCAGCCGATACCCGATTCATTTCGTGACGGAGCGATTTCCCAGGGCCTCGTTATCTCCGATACGGTGTTATTCCCGTCGATGGTGTACGCCGAAACGTCAGCCGCGCGTAACCAGCTGGTAAGTGTCAAGGCAGTAAGCGAAACCTACCCGTTGCGAGGCACGTTGCGGATTGCGGATGAACCTTTTGCGACCGATCGCCCCACGGATTCGCTCCCCGAACGAGGAGAAGTTTGGCTCGACTCACGTTTATTCCCGTCCCTCGGCGTGGCGCTCGGCGACTTCGTTCAGGTCGGCTATGAAAAACTCAAGATATCCCGCGTCTTGACGTCCGAACCCGATCGCGGCGGCAGTTTTTTTGATCTAGGACCTCGCGTATTGATGCGCATGGCCGACGTGCCTGCAACCCGAGTCATACAACCCGGAAGCCGCATCGGCTACCGGCTGCTGCTCGCCGGGGACGACAGCGCGCTTAGTGACTATCGGGAGCAATTTCGCGAACAATTTCTTGGCAAGTATCGCTGGCAAAGCATAAGAGAATCGAGCCCGTCGATTGGTTCCGCGCTGGATCGAGCCGAGAGCTTCTTATTGCTCGGAGGATTGCTTGCCGTCATCTTAGCTGGCATCGCCGTCGCGCTCTCCGCAAACCGCTACGCGAAACGTCATTACGACCACGTGAGCGTCTTGAAAACGTTAGGCGCTACCCCAGGTGAGATCCAATGGGGTTACTTCGGCGTTCTCACCGTTCTAGGCGTGGGCGGCATCGTTTTAGGTCTGTTGCTCGGTACGGGCATTCACTTGGGGATCGTACAACTCCTGGCAACCTATCTTCCGTCGAATCTACCGTTGCCGGGTACTCGACCCCTTTGGTTGGGTGCTGCAACCGGATTCATATGCCTCATCGCATTCGCGCTACCACCGTTGTTAGCGCTCAAGAACATCTCGCCAATGCGAGCGGTCCGCCGCGACCTCAGTGTTACGACGACATCGGGCCTCATCACCTATGGGCTCGGGACATGTGGCGCGCTGACACTTCTCGTTTGGTACAGCAACAGTTTATGGCTGACTTTCTGGGCACTCGCTGGCGGGTTTGTAGTCTGCCTGGTGTTTGGCATCATCGCGACACTGTTGCTGCGTGGTGGACGGCTAGCCGGAATGCAAGCCGGCAGTCTTTGGCGGCTTGCCCTCGCTGGGCTGCAACGGCGTCGACGAGAAAACGTCGCCCAGATCATGATCTTTGGTCTCGCCATCATGCTGCTGCTCATCTTGGTGCTGATACGAACGTCCCTGCTCGATGAGTGGCGGCAACAAATTCCCGAAAACGCACCCAACCATTTCGTGATGAACGTGACTCGCGACCAAGTCGATCCCATGCAGACGCTACTGGAAGAACACACGGACTATGAAGGGACACTTTTCCCCATGATGCGCGGACGCATCGAGACCGTGAACGAGATCCCTGTTCGCGATTATCAGCGCCGCAATCGTTCTGAAGATCGCGGAGGCCCTCGTTTATCGTCCGAGCGCAACCTTACCTGGACCAATGAACCGCCACCCAACAATAAAATGATTACGGGTTCTTGGTGGCCCGAGGACACTCAAGAATCGCTCGTCTCGATCGAACAGGGGTATGCGTTCGGTTGGGGATTACGGGTTGGCGACGAATTAACGTTCGACCTGGGCGGTCTTAAGGTCGTTGCAAAAGTCGCCAATATCCGCAGCGTTGAATGGGATAGCTTACGGCCCAATTTTTTCATCATATTCTCCGAGGCCGCGCTAGCCGACGTGCCCGCAACCTATATGACAAGTTTCTATCTTTCCCCTGATCGCAAGCGCTTCTTGAACGACATCCTCAGTAACTACCCCACCATCACGGTCATCGAAGTCGACGAACTCATTAATCAGGTACAGCAAATCATTTCCCGCGTTACCCAAGCCGTCGAGTTGGTTTTGGTTCTTGTTTTGGGGGCAGGCGCTCTTGTGCTCATTGCTTCCATTCAAGCAAGCCGCGATCAGCGTATGAAAGAACACGCCTTAATCCGAACGCTAGGTGGATCCCGCCGACTCATCGCGGGATCACTTGCAAGCGAATTCTCTATCCTAGGATTGTTCTCGGGAGTCGTTGCCGTCGTTGGCGCCGAAATCACCGTCTACGCACTCGAATCTCAAGTTTTCGAGATGGCCTATCAAGCAAGGCCATGGTTCTGGCTCGTGGGTCCGCTCTTAGGCACCCTGATTGTTGTTACGGTGGGTTACTTAGGCACACGGTCGTTGATCAGCACGCCTCCCGCAACAATATTACGTGACCTCTGAACCGCAGGCCTGATCTCATGTTGGAGCGTTACCGGCGATGATGTTCCCCCAAGTTCCCAATTTGCACGCACTCGGTGCCATGGCTCTGACCGTCGTAGCGCTCTGGGCGTTTACACGGGATCGATACCCGCTCGAAATATCCAGCTTCGGCCTTCTCGCGGTACTTGCGGCGGGCTTTTCGATCTTTCCGTTCGGCGACCTTAAGCCATCGGTATTTTTCTATGGATTAGGCCATGAGGCATTGGTCGCGGTTTGCGCCCTCATGGTCGTGGGTCAAGGGCTGGTCGTAACCGGTGCTCTGGAGCCAATCGGGAGATACCTCGCCAAATTTTGGGGCGTAGCCCCGTCGCTGGCGCTATTTGTAACGCTCATCCTCGGCGGTGTGCTATCGGCCTTCGTGAACAACACGCCCATTGTCGTCTTATTTTTGCCCATTTTGATCAGCGTGTGCTTGCGGACAGGATCTTCCGCCTCACGCATCTTAATGCCCGTCGGTTTTGCCACCCTCGTCGGCGGTATGGCAACGACCATTGGAACGTCCACCAATCTATTGGTCGTTTCTATCGCCGCTGATCTGGGCGCGGTTCGCTTCAGTATGTTTGATTTTGCCTTGCCCGCCTGCATCGCGAGCCTGGTGGGGTGCGCCTACCTCTGGCTCATCGCACCAAGGCTTTTACCCGAGAGAAAACTTGAGTTGGATAACGCGTCGCCGCGTTTGTTCGTGGGCCGACTCGTGCTCGAAGAAGGCAGTTCGGTGATCGGGGCTAGTGTTCAGGATGCGCATGATTTAGCGGGCGATACGCTAACAATTCTTCGAATCCGGCGTGGCGATTCTGCCATCGTACCCAATCCTGACGAAACCCTCCGCGCTGGTGATCGATTGAGGGTTCAAGACACCGCGGCCCGTTTGACCGAGTACGCCCAAGCGTTAGGGGCAACGCTCTACTCCGGCGACGGTTCCGATCACGCCGTTGACGAAA
>CAJWCW010000174.1 GCA_913030615.1 uncultured Gammaproteobacteria bacterium
TCCACGTGCTGGTGAAATACATGACGCCATCAACGACTAAAGGTGTCGCTTCCACCGCATGCACCGTATGAAGGTCCTTCGTCCAGGCGATGCCAAGCTCGTCGACTGTGTCCTGATTGATCTGGACTAAGCTGGAAAACCGTTGTTCCTCGAACCCGTGACCGTACGTCATCCAAGCGCCGGGCTCATCGTTACCCGCGTTCCGGATTCGTTCATCATCGACCGACCGAACGGGGAGCGTTGGTCCAATCAGCGGATCGAGTGCTTGGTCAGTTACGCCCACGTCCTGGTACACCCAGACCGCAGCACAAATCGCGACCACCCCAACCAATGCAACAACGGCAATTGTGGAACGCCCTAGCTGATCCATCGGCATTGAACTTGCCCGCCCCACACCGCAATCTAAGTCACGACCATAGCAGACCAACACCCATGTCGCGCTGGTCCAGTTGCGTGGACGCCCGCTTGACGAGCCGCAGCGGGTGAATTTGAGGTTTAATAGGTGCAAATACGTTCCCTCGGAGCACATCATGCGAGGTTATAACGGTCCACTACCGCAACCGACCCAGGACCACCGACAGCTCAAGCGAGACGTTGACGAATTTGGTTATTGCGTCTTCGAGAACGCCCTCAGCAAGGAACTGTTAGAGAAAGCACGGAGCCGATTGGTAGAACAAGCGACAGCCGAACTTGAACAAGGTCTCGGGTTCGAGGACGGTTACACCAATTCAAGCCCTAGCGTGACGACACCCAACCACTCGGCAAGTGCGAATCCTCGAGGCATCAACCAAAGACTATGGATGCTGATCAATAAAGGACAAGTGTTCAGGGACATTGCGATGCACGAGGGCACCTCGGCTATCGTAGCCCATATTCTCGGACGTGAATTTCTGCTGTCCACGCTCTCCGCCAACATCGCAAAACCCGGTGGACCCGCAATGCATTTACATACGGATCAGTGGTGGATGCCAGCCCCATCGAGCGCCGACAAGGATCCCGTACGGCCTGGGAACATCACCCGCGACAATTTCGATCGAGACGAGACGAATCCAGAAATTATCCAGGTATCACCTCCGGTGGCATGCAACGTCATGTACATGCTTAATGATTTTTCACGCGATAACGGCGGTACTCGGTTGGTACCCAAAAGCCACCTGACAGGGAGGCAACCGACCGAGTCGCTCGACCTACAACCCATCGCGGCGGAAGGCCCTGCTGGAACGGCCGTTATTTTCGAAGGGAGGACCTGGCATGGCACCGGTGCTAACACCAGCGATCGAGTCCGCCTTGGTCTACTTGCGACATTCTGCGGGCCACAATTTCGTACCCAGGAGAATTACACTCTTGGGATTCTTCCGGAGGTCTACGACGATTGTTCTTCCGAGCTTAGACAACGACTGGGGTTCGGCATTTGGAATGCCTACGGTCGAGTAGGGAGTCCTAGCCGAGCATTCGCGGACCCAAGCAAGGAGTCACTGGGCGAGTTAACGCCGTCCGACGCCGCCGCCCCGATGAAAGTATGAGGCGACCGGTGGTACTCGGGTCGCGTTATATTGAACAACGCCAAAGGGAACGGCGTGGACGATGCGTTCACTTAACCGCGCAACCGATAAACGGTCGGCAAAAGTAGAGGGTGCTGATGAAAAAATTTCTAATCGTATCCGGGGTGATTATCGGCATTTTGCTCATTCTGGGTTACGTTTTTCGGGGCGTGCTGCAATTTGCCGTCATGGCTTACACGATGCGGCCGGATGCCGGATTTGCCGAAACAACGCCCCCCCAAAAGCCTGATTACGCCATTACGTCGAATTGGGCGGCACTACCCGATGCAGAGGATCTGGCCGATCGCGTCCCCACCGCAAACACCGAGACATTGCAATTGACGGCTGACGTCGATGTCTTTTTCGTGCACCCAACCACGCTTCTCGGCGGCGCTGGTTGGAATCAGGACTTGGATGACGAAGAGATCAATCGACGCACGAACTACGGAACTATCTTGGGTCAAGCGAGTGCGTTTAACGCCTGCTGTCGAGTTTATGCACCGCGATACCGACAAGCGACACTTCTGTCTTTTTTCACCCCACAGGGTGATGGGGGCGACGCGCTCGAATTGGCCTATCGCGATGTCGTTCGAGCCTTTCGTTTTTACATGGAACACTACAACAACGGACGCCCATTCATTTTGGCAGGCCACAGCCAAGGTGGATTCCATCTCGATAAATTATTGGGTAATGAAATCGCAGGGACGCCACTCGAGGAGAAACTCGTCGCTGCCTATCCGATCGGCTACTACATCGACGACGGTAATGGCATCCCCATTTGCCAGTCGGCCGAGCAAACTGGATGCCAAGCGACCTGGAATACCGTCTCGCTGGACGCGAACTCCGGCGGGTCCCCTGACTCGATTTGCGTTAATCCACTCAACTGGTCGGCAAGCGGCCTTCATGCGGGGTTCGATGAGAATCTCGGTTCCGTATCCTTTCGAGGAAACCAAGGGACAAAAGACAACTACCCTCAAATTGAATTAGGCGTCGTGGACGCCCAATGTCGTGACGGCGCACTTCGAGTATCAGAAATTCGATCGGAAAATTACGGTCAGTCGTTCATCACCGAGGGCAATTACCATCTCTACGACTACAGCTTTTTCTACATGAACATTCGAGAAAACGCCGTCGTACGGAGTCGGGCCTACTTAGCCGCTAAATAATCTAGCCCAAGTACTCTGCACACAATTCGTTTGACGAAGAACCCTCCTGCCCGCTCAGTCAATTCCTCGGGCGGTAACGAGATACGTCACAAAACTACCCAACCAGTGCGTGCCTTCGTAGTGCTGGCCCGTCAATGACGCCAACGCGACATCGCGGTGACTGCGGCTGGCCGCTCGAACACTTGGTAAACGGGGATCCTCGGGGGATAGTTTCGAGGCTACTCCATCCAGCATCCAAGCACGACTTAAGTTAAGGCCATCCAAATGTGCCAACTTGGGGTCCGCTGGATCGCTGACCTGAACCGGCGTTAACCAGTTTTCTTCATCCGTGATCGGGAGGAACGGCATGAACCGTTCTAACCACTGACCAAAGTCATGGCGCTCCATACATCGCCGCATCAGATCCGCTTCGGCTAAACATGGCGAAAGAAAATCGTGTCCACTGGGCTCCCAAGCCAACGGCGCATCGCAATCTAGACGATAATAGTCGTGAGCGCGTTCGACTAGGAGCGTCTCGAAAGCAGTTTCCTTTGCGGCCATTGACCAATCGAGCGCGAGCCCCATCGCGAAGGCGGTTTGCGAATGTTCACCGGAGCGAATCGGATGGGTCAGTTTTTTGAGCCATTCCGCCAGGCGATCTGCCGCCAACGCTTCAAGTGGTTCGATGCGAACCCCCCAGTCCTGAGCTTTTTTGTCTGGCCATTGCCTTAGCTCCGCGCCAAGTTGAAGTAGCCAAGCTAGGCCGTACGGCCGCTCAAACGCTCGGCGGTGGTCAGCACTGAGGTACTTGAACTCGCCAACGAAATTCTCCGAAATAAAATTCGATGCGAGCAAAGCCAGCGCGCGATCAACGTAGGGGGCTTCTGGATAGAGGCGCACAAGCCGCACTAACATCCAATGACTGTGCACCGACGAGTGCCAGTCATAACAACCATAAAAGATAGGTGTGTTGTGGTGGGGTTCAACAAGATCCTTGGCTTCCCTCAAACTATGTGAAACATGGTTTGGATATTCTCGCGGGATAGATTCCAGCGCCCAATCCGCGTAGGTGGAAGTGAGGTCGATTAACTCCCGTCGCGTTTTTTTCATCTTGATTCGGCCCGCTCGCGCTATCGATAAAGAAAAAGAGGTCCCGAAGGGACAGATTCGCGATGTAAACAAACAATCTTTAGCAACTTTTTTCCGATTTACCGAAGTAAAAACGATAGCCTACTTTACAGCGAAGGCTCGGTCGCATTTACTTACATCCCTGGGGGCGGCGGTACACGGCAAGCAAATGGCAAAGAAACCAAGTTACATCGGTACCCTAACGGCTATCGCTAATGCGGAGCGGGGAGGGTACGAACTCTTTAAGGCCTGGGCATCAAGCACACGAGACTCGCGCTTACGCACGGCATTAAACACAGTTGCTGTCAGAGAAGCCGAACACTCATGGGCGTTCGAAAAACGACTTGGCGAACTCGGCTACCCGCTGGAGCCGGTGAAAGACAAAGGCGCTAACGAGATCGTCAAACTTGCCGCTTCAAGAAGCGCCGACACGAAGAAATTTCATGCTCTAGGTATCGGCGTTAAACGGTCCACGAACTCGGATAATCAAGGAGATAGGCTGCTCAGCTTGCTTTCTGATACCACAATCGATTCGAAGACTGGTGAATTGCTCGGCCGATTCATTTGCGAAGAACGTGATAGCGGACGACTGTTGACCGAGGCCTACAAATCCCTGCAGCGACGCATCCGCTACAAGAGAAAACAAACAACATAGCGGCGGCACGGGGCATGCCGATGCCCCCGGTTCAGACCGACACTTCGTTGACGAGCTTTTCGAAATGATTTACTCGTGGTTTCAGCATCGCGACCGTCCCGCGCCAAAAATCAGGTTGCGTGAGATCAACGTTCAAATGTTTAGACGCCAAATCCTCCGCCGTCATCCGTCCGGTATCAAGGAGCAATCCGTTGTATCGCGGGAAAAACTCGTCGCCAAAACTTAGGCGCTTGGCGTACACCCCAAGACTAAAAAGGTACCCAAAGAGATAGG
>CAJWCW010000175.1 GCA_913030615.1 uncultured Gammaproteobacteria bacterium
CCTGTGCCGGGCACAAGCAGCGGCATTCGTTCGCGAAGATGCGCAGGAAGACGCGCCCTCAAATCTTTGTTTTCTGCCACGTGTGAATCGGCACTAATGAGCAGGTCGTGATTCGCGCTCGAGGTGGCGGTTGCTGTGTTGGTGGACATTAGACGTTGATCAATATGGCGGCACGGCGTATTCGCCGGTGCTGGTCGTGGGGGAGCAGACTAGCGACATTCGTCGTTGATGGGTAGATCTGTGCGAAGGCAGCCAGCGGGCTCTGATTACGTTGATAACTTTGTGCGTTGAGACTCTATATGCCCAGTCTTGAGAAGGCTGGGGCTAAATGTACGTATGGTTTTTCTGCCGGGATGCAGCCTGCGTTAAGCTCCAGTTCCTGAAAGTGCTTCGATATCCCGTAAACGTTGTCTACCCGCGATGCCGTGAAGCCAAACCGTTGGTAATAGTTAGGGTCACCCAATAAGAACAGCACGTCTAATCCGTTCGCTTTGCTTTTTTCGATAGCGGCGCGCACGAGCGCGCTGCCGACTCCGCTGGTTTGTCTGTCGGGATGCACGGAGAGAGGGGCTACTTGACCGCAAGACAATCGTCCGTCCGGATCAAGGGATACGGGCGACACGAAGACGTGGCCGATTATCTGCGGATCTACGGCGACCAGGTTGATGAGGTCGTCGTTATCGCTCAAGAGCTCGCGCACCAACGTCGCTTCAATGACCTCTTCGCCTAGTAGGTACTGTTCTGCATTAAAGGCGAGCGAAACGACTTCGATGATGTGGTCTAGATCCTGAGCCCCGGCTTTTCTGATCATCATGGCTGCGATTGGTGGGCCCCTCGGAAGAAACCTCCTGGGAGCGAGTGTCAAAGCGATTTAAACGTACGCCTCTTGCCGAACCATGTCATGGGTCGTGAGGCAGGAATTTACTTCGTTGGAGTATGATCTCTACCTCACGACAGATGAGAGGGCTGTTGGGTGCTTTTCGTGTCGGGCTCGTTTTGAGACTCTCCTCAAACGTCCTTGACGTGGGAGCCTACAACTTCGACCACGGCACGAAATTATGAACGCTTCGCTAACAACGTTTGAACCTGAAGAATCCGTGACCGAAATTTCCGATGCCTTGAAAAGGGACGGTGGAGTCATATTAGGGGGCTTAGCGCCGCCGGATTTACTCGACTCGGTATACCAAGAGGTGCAAGAGAACGTTCCCGAGGCAGCTCAACAATCGACCACCCATCTCTGGCCTGAAGGCAACAGGACGGTTGGTGCGCTTGCCGCCGCGAGCTCGATTTTTGCGGAAGAATTGTTGATTCACCCGAAAGTACTTGAGATCGCTGACGCGATACTCCTGCCGAAGAGAACCATGGCTTCCCAACCCGTCGACGAAGGATCGAGTTCGGCTACGGAAGATCGTGCGACTGTTGGTGATCGTTTGTGGGCAGTTAGCGAAAATAGACAAAAAAGTACTCAGGTGGTGTGGCAGGTATCGGATCCTGAACGAGGACCGAATTGTGATCACTACAATCTCGGCGCGTCTGTGATGTTGGAAGTACGAGAGGGCAACGAAAACCAGGTACTCCATAGAGAAAACGGGATTTATCAGCCATACATCGGCTATATCCCTAAGATGCGGGAATTCGTGCTGTCCGTCATGTGGGCGGCCACGGACTTTACTAAAGAAAATGGTGCAACCCGTCTCGTGCCTGAAAGTCATACCTGGTCAGAAGATCGAATTGCAAAAGAGAGTGAGATAGCCCAAGCGGTCATGCCCAAGGGCTCCGCTGTTTTGTGGCTTTCACGGACATTGCATGGTGCCGGGAAAAGCCGACTTGCGGAACGGCGAACCGGACTCTTCCATTCGTTTATCCCTGATTGGCTCAGACAAGAGGAGAATCAGTATTTATCCATTCCCCCGGAGATAGCTGAGAAATTATCGGACAAAGCGAAACAGGTGATCGGATATTCGTCGAGTAATTCCCTGGGCTGGGTTAAGGGCAGAGCGAAGGAGAATCTTTTGGTCGCGGGATCAGGAGCGCCGATTTAGGCAGCCACCGACGATGAATCCGGTCGGCCGCGACACGTACGATCCGGTTTCCGACAACTGAAAAGGGTGTGTTGATACGAAGGAGACGCGCTGCCTTTTACGATGTAGACGCCTGATTAAGTTGGAGCGCGTTAGTGGACCTGGCGATCACGATTTTCGAGAGGTATGAATGAAGTGATCGAGTACGTTATTCGTGATTGTGGCAACCGCATCGTTACCTAGTCCGTACGCCCAATCCGTGCAGCCGGTGGTGAACACCTCACCTTTGCCGCGTTTAAAGGAACCGAGTACCGCGTGGCCTTCTGTATACCGGTTTCGATTCTCCGGTGTATCTTCACCACCGATACGTTCTGCGACCCAGTTGAGTTCGCCAACGTAATTGTCCGCGAGGTTGTCTGGTGCTTCGTGTGTTTCCCACAGACGCGCAGGCGCGATCGCGAGTATCTGGAATCCATCGGGCGTATCGTCCTTGAACGTAGGCGCTGGTCGGCCGTTCTCGAAGGAAAATTCGCAGCCGTCGCATTCATATCCGACGACGAGTGCTTCGGCGCCGAGGGTATCACCGGTTTTCAGAGACGTATTGTGGAAAGCCCAGTGATCGGGTTGCCATACCGTGTACCCACCCGATCCGTCGGGGGCATTGGGCATATGGGCATACCCGCCTCGCGTAAAAGACACCCCGGTCATTTGAGTTTCGGGTCGACCAACCAACGGGTCCGACCACATGGTTGAAAGATTGGGCGCCTGCTCCGGATCGTATGCAGGATCGTCGTAAATATCGCATTTGTAGCCCGTCATTTGGCGATAGTCTTCGCTGAATCGGACCTGCCAAAATGAAGTGTTGCCGGAAAAGAAGGCGGCGTTGCCGCCTCCATCAACGTAATTTTCCACCGTATCCCGCATCCCTCCTGACCAGTATTCGTCGTGACCGACCGAGACGTAGACGGGGTAACCATCCAACAGGTCCGGATACTGATCGAGGTCTTGGCTGACCGCGTAGCTCAGGTTGTACCCCTTGGCCTCCGCCCATTGAGCGAAGAGCATTTCCCAGTTGGCCCAACCAGCGGCCATACTCCAATTGTTGTAACCCTCGGCTGTAAAAGCCCGCGCATCGTCTTGCGACCAGATCTTGAACCGTGCAACTCGATGACGATGCGGGTCCATCTTCGTTAGAAATCCTGCGGACAATGGGCGCATGGGTGAGACGACATGGCCTCCGGTGTACAAACTTGGGCCGCCCCAGTTGTTGTAGGCGTTCCAAGTAGAAGTCGACAGCACCAGCATGGCATCGCTGGGCTCCTCAGCACGTACCACAAAAAATGCATCCGCCTGGCTGCCGTCCTCAGTCGTGATGCGTACCAGATAGAGACCCGAGGGCCAATCTGAATCAATGGACACTTCGTACGATGCGTTCCATCTGCATCCTTCTTCTGCGATGACATCCGTAATGGGCTGCACCCTGCCAGGAATGTTGTTTTGCGTGTGGACGGTGGTGTTCTCGGCTCCCTGACGAACAACCTCGATTTGAAAACTGCGAGCCTCGGTGTGACAGAACAATGCAATGGATTGCCCATGCTGAGCGCTCTGGGGCCAACAGTAGGCGGCGGTCATGCCGGCTCAACGTACCAGTATAAAAAAACACGGAACGCACTAAGGAGGAGTGCGAAGGTTTTCATAGCCTACAACCCTTGGCTCTCGCCGAAACCCGTCCTGCTTCTTGAGCTTGGTTCACGTCCTAAACCTGCGCAAATTGCGCAGGTTTAACGGAATACGGCTAACAATCGTACTTCGACGCTTCGACGCGGGGGCACGTCTTGCGGAACATTAGGGTCATCGAACGACGTGTGAGGACACGCTTGAGCATAGCCATCACGGGTATCGAGTTGTTTAATGAAGAGAACCTCGTCTGTCCGCATCCGATCGAAATACCACAGCTCGTGCCTTGGATTAAACAGAGGCATCGACGATTTATTTGAAGCGTTGTTGCCCGTGTAGTAGTAGTCGACGATGTCGTTTTCGGCAATGGTCGTCACATCAATGACCGCGAGTGGATTGTTCCGTGCCTCATTGTCAAAAGGCTGCCACGAGTTGTACCAAGCAAAATCCGCCGTTTCATAGTCGGCTGGATCCAGATGGCGCGATTCAAGAGTCTTAAGGGAGGCAGAACGCGGATCTTTTAGACTGTAATCGCAATGGAGAAATCGGGCGTACGCGCTATTGAAATTGGATTTGTCCTCTGTCCGAACCACATGGTGGGTGATAAACACCTCATCGGCACCACTAACTTCGCGTGTTAATCGCTCGATTTCGGCGTAGTACAACGACTTTACTGAATCCTCGTCGCCAAAGTTTGCAACCGCTGATACGTGATCGACTAGCACAAAGCCGTTTACATCGAGACTTAATTCATCGCGCTTAGCGCGCGCATCGCGGATGAACACATTGTGCTTGCGGGTATTTGCGCGTCTAGACTCACGACTGCCGATGCTGGCCAACCCTGCTCGGTGACGCCACTCGTCATTGAGATAACGCACTTCTG
>CAJWCW010000176.1 GCA_913030615.1 uncultured Gammaproteobacteria bacterium
CTCGGTGCGTTGTTAAGTAGCATTCCATTGCGAGGTCAGTCTAGAATGCAGGACTCTAGCTTTGGTACGTAAGTGATTTGGTACTGAAGCGGAACTTTTGATTCGTTTTGAAGTGAAGATGTTTTTGAGGAGGAAGTTATGTCGCTCTCGCGTCGCGCATTTGTTCGCAGATTAGGAATCAACCGAGCCAGCTCGTTTAACGGTGGATATATCACCGCCCGAGGACGTGAGGCCATGGTTGCAGAAATGGCGCCAGGTGCGTTTAACGAAAGTCTCCTGCTGCCGCCTGAAGGCGACGAAATTCGCATTAGCAGTAATGAGAACCCGGTGGGTCCAGGCCCAGCAGCGTTTGAGGCGTTAGTTGAGGCTTTAGACGAAGGTGCCGGTCGTTATCCGACCAACGCGCGTCCGGGAATCGGAGATTTAATATCGACTATCGCCAGCAAGTGGGGCGCAGAAAGACAGCACATCACGATCGGGACAGGCTCAGGTGAAATCCTCGAAAATGCCACCAAGGCGTTCACAGGACCGAACCGAGCACTGGTCACGGCTGACCCTTCGTACTTGCAGACGGTAGGAGTTGCTCTGCAGTGGGGTTATCCGGTCAAGACCGTACCGCTCGATGCCAATCTTCGGCTGGACTTGACCGCGCTGGCTAGCGCAGCCAAGGGCACTGGGATGGTTTTTATGTGCAACCCGAACAATCCAAGTTCCACGGTGGTGGGAGCATCGGATGTTGAGGCATTTGTCGCAGAAGTCAGGCGCGTCTCACCGGAAACCTACATCCTGATCGACGAGGCATATGCCGATTACGTCACCGACCCGAATTTCCAGACGGCCATTCCCCTCGCATTGCGAACGCCGAATGTCTTCGTCGCACGGACGTTCTCGAAAGCTTACGGGATGGCTGGATTACGACTGGGTTACGCGGTCGGCCACGCCGATACCATCGGAATTCTGTCTCGCTGGACGCATGTGTTCAATACGAACAACTTTTCGAATACAGCGGCTGTCGCATCGTTGAACGATCCTGATAATCTCGCCCAAGAAGTTGCGCGCAATACGGAAGCGCGTGACTACACGCGGAAGTTTTTCACTGATGCCGGTTATGAATCTGCTGACTCGCAGACGAACTTTCTCTTTGTCAATCTTGAGAGACCGGCGAGTGAATTTCGCGCTGCGTGTCGTGAGCACAACGTGCTCGTTGGTCGCGATTTTCCACCAATGGAAAAAACACACTGTCGGATCTCGATTGGCACAATGGACGAGATGCGCAGGGCTACGGAAGTTTTCAAGCAGGTGCTGGCGTAGACGCACAGGCGTCTACGTGGAGTGAGTTGGGTTAAGTAGAAGTGAACAAATGTTCTGTCTGGGCAGACACTCTGGCCTAGAAAGTTTTTCGAGGAGGATGACATGTCGTTTTCACGACGCGCGTTTGTAAAGACTGTTGGGCTTGGCGGTGTAGCAGCATTTTCGGGCAGCTATATTCCGCGGACTTACGAGCTACCAGAGTTTTGGACAGCAGAACTGCTGGCCCAGGAACGTCCACTTTTACTGCACAACAACGAGAACCCGGCGGGTCCTGGCGAGCGCGCGCTCGCCGCGGCACGTAGCACTCTCGGCGAGGGTGGCGTAGGGGTCGGTCGCTATGCCATGTCCAGCCCAGAAACAAATGAAGCCGGACTGAGACGGGCCATTGCTGATCGTTTTGGTGTTGCACCGGGCAATGTGATTCTTGGCTTGGGGTCGACGCAGGTCCTCCGCACGGCTGTGCAGGCGTATACGTCGTCCACGAAACCGCTTGTGACCGCAACGCCGACCTACGAAGAATGCACTCAGTATGCGGAACTGATCGGGTCAGCTTTCACCGAGATTGGTTTGAACGACAAGATGCAGTTGGATCTCGACGAAATGGCAGCAGCGGCACGGGAAGGTGCTGGACTCGTGTTCTTGAATAATCCGAATAATCCGACGGCCACCATTCATGGCGAAGACGCCGTGATGGGGTTCATCGATGACGTGCTGACTGCATCACCAGACACGACGATTCTGGTTGATGAGGCATATCACGACTATGCCACCGACCCGAATCACCGGAGTCAAATCCCAACGGCGGTCAAGAATCCGAGAGTGCTGGCGGCGCGGACATTCTCGAAGGCGCATGGGATGGCTGGATTCCGTGTTGGGTTCGGCATTGCGCATGAGGATATGGTGCAAGAACTCATGCCATGGCACAGTCGAATGACCTTGAATACTCTTGGCATTGCTGCAGCAAAGGTGTCGATTCTGGATACTGGGCGACTTGAAGCTGAATCCGTGCGGAACACCGAAGCGCGTCAGTTTACGATTGACTGGTTTAAGAACGCCGGTTTTGATGCGACTGATTCGCAGACGAATTTCATTTTCGTCAATACGGGTATGGCAGCGCAGGAATTCCGCGATGGTGCTCGGGAAAATGGCGTGGCGGTTGGCCGGAACTTCCCACCTTATGAAAAGGATTGGGCACGCATTTCAATCGGGACCATGGACGAGATGCGTCAAGCGGTCGAGGTTTTTGCGAAGGTTCTACGGATCAACGCGACGGCGGCGGCTTAAGAGTCTCTCTCTGTTTGTTGATCCGGCGCACTGCTCAACCAGTATCCGAGTATCGGTTCTGGATAGATGATCCTTCCTACGGATCCACTCAACTGTAGGTGGTTCGTGCTAGGCGACAGAGCAGCCCGAGGGCTGATCAATAATCTCCCATGAGCGAATCAGCGCCAGAACAGCTATCACGGTCAATCAATCTTACGCAAACGACGGCCATGGTGGTTGGGACCATTATTGGCGCGGCGATTTTTGTACAGCCTACCGAAATTACCAAACTCGTTCCGTCATTAGGCGGGGTGGCCTTGATTTGGTTGCTCGCGGGAACATTAACTTTTTTTGGAGCGTTAGTATGCGCAGAACTCGCCTCCGCCTTTCCTCGCACTGGTGGCGTGTATGTGTTTCTGAATGAAACGTATTCGCCAGTCTTCGGATTTTTGTGGGGATGGGCGATGTTCTGGAGCATGCATTCCGGCATCCTTGCTGCCGTGGCCGTGGTGTTTGCGCGGTATCTGGATTATTTCATTCCGCTTGGCGACATGGGCATTCAGTTCGCGGCCGCCGGGGCCATTCTTGTTCTTTCAGCTGTGAATTATCGGGGCGTTGCACACGGCAGTCGCCTACAAACACTGTTCACGATCATTAAGGTGTTGGCTATCTTTCTAATGATCGTAGTGGGTGTGACGATGGTCTCTGGTGACGCGGCTGCGGTTGGGAGCAGCAGCAGCCTCGACGTGACCAGCACCTCTCCTGTCGACATTGTGCAGGCTCTCATTGCTGGATTGTTTGCGTTTGGTGGATGGCACATGGTGACCTACGCCGCCGGTGAAACAATCGATCCAACGCGAAACATCCCTCGTGCGCTTATGTATGGATCGATTATCGTAACCGTCTGCTACATCGCCCTTAATGCGGTCTACATGTATATCTTGCCCCTCGATGTTGTTGTTACTTCAACGCGCGTTGCGGCTGACGCCGCGGATGTTGTGGTCGACGGCGGCGCCACGTTTATATCCGGCCTCGTCCTTCTCTCAACTTTTGGGGCCGTGAGTGGGATTATTCTGGCTGGACCTCGGGTTTACTTTTCGATGGCACGGGATGGCGTGTTGTTCCCTTGGGCCGGAAAGGTGCACCCGGTCTACCGCACACCGCATCTGGCTATCGTGTTGCAAGGGGTCTGGGCGTCTGTGTTGGTGTTTACCGGGTCGTATCAACAACTGTTTTCTCGCGTCATTTACGTGGAGTGGATTTTCTTTGGCATGATGGCTTGTGGTTTATTCTTGCTCCGTCGTCGTCCAAGTTACGCGCCGACTTATCGGATCAAGGGGTACCCGATGATTGCGGGACTTTTCGCCTTGTCTGCTGCCGTCATTGTCATTCAGCGTTTTATAGCTGAACCCTTCGAGGCGATTATCGGACTTGGCATCGTCCTCTTGGGTGTGCCTGTGTACTACTTGTGGCCGGCTCGTCGAAAAGGAGAAGCGACTCTTCGTGGCGATCGTTGATTTTCATAACCACTATTACCCTCCCACGTACATCGATGCTGTTCGAAGTGGTGTCAGTTCCCTGAAGCATACGACAGACGATGAAGGTAATCCGGTCTTGTATTACCCTGGCGACTATAACGTCGTGGTGCCAGGGCATCGCGATATCGAATTTCGCGAGGCGGTCCTGATCGAGCAGGGTATCGATAAGCAGGTACTCACCTTCACATCGCCTGGCACCCATGTCGAAGCGCCCAAGGTTGCTGCGAATTTCGCCAGTCTTGTGAATGATGCACTGGCTGAAATTAAAGCCACGCGGTCTCGGTTTACCGCACTTGCGACCCTCCCCCTGAATGACCCGGATGCCTCCGTCAAAGAATTAGAGCGGGCGATGACCAGCCTCGGGTTTAAGGGAGTGATGTTGTTCAGTAATGTGAATGGCGTCGCACTCGCCGACGAACGCTATTGGCCGCTCTACGAGAAAGCGAACGAATTGGGTGCCGT
>CAJWCW010000177.1 GCA_913030615.1 uncultured Gammaproteobacteria bacterium
AGCTTCAAATGCAACTTGGCTAGCCTTTTGAAGATTGAAATATTTTCTGACGTGGTTTGTCCTTGGTGTTTCATCGGTAAGCGGAGGCTGGATTGGGTGCTTGAGAACAGTGATTTGGGGGAGATCGAGCTTGAATGGAAACCGTACCAGCTTTATCCGAATCTCCCCGCGGGTGGGGTGGCACGCGCGGAATTCTTGCGGGCTCGTTATGGCGAATCCGCAGATGGCTCTCGAACGCCCGAACGTATTCGGATAGAAGCCGAGGAGGTGGGTATTGCGTTTGATTATGGGTCTATAGATCGAGTCCCCAATACATTACTAGCGCACCGGCTACTAGCAATGGCGGGAGAAACGGGCTACCAGCACGAGCTTGCTGAAACGTTGTTCCAAGCATATTTTTGCGACGGATTGGACATTGGCGTTGTCGACACTCTTGTGGATTGCGCTGCCACCATCGGCATGAATAGCGAAACCGTCAAGGAGGTCCTTGATAGCGACGCGGGTGTTGACGCGACGTTGAGCGATATTGCCGGTGCCTTTGATGCCGGCGTTGTTGGGGTTCCTTGCTACCGGCTGGGGGGTGCATTTCTGTTGCCAGGTGCCCAAACGCCCGACGTGATGATCCAGTTTATTGACCGAGCAAAAAAACGCCTGCTGGAAACGGAATAGTCATCGCGCTTGGGTGGCGAACATAAGTCCGCCACCGTGGTTGCGATGATCTTTGTCGATCAAATCCAAGATTTTGCCGATGGTCACGGTCGATACGAAAAAGCTGGGTTTTCGGCGCGAGTCGCTTTTCTTGCGAGATGCGCCCACCGACAAAGGACCGAGCGGGTATCTCGAGGGTCGATAATTTCCTCGATCTCAAAGTACTCGGCACTGCGAAACGGAGAGCGGACGCGGTTGAGACGGTCCCGTATGTTGGCGAGGTGCGCGTCATAGTCTGCTGCCTCGGCTAGTTCCGCTTTGTAGGCCACTTCAATTCCTCCTTCGATGGGCAAGGAGCCCCAATCGCCAGAGGGCCACGCGACGCGAATGTGGTGCGCCCCGGGTTTGTGATTTGCACCTCCGGCGACACCGAATGCTTTACGGACAATGACACAGCAGAACGGTACGTTGCTCTGGCCGAGCGCGGCGAGAGCGGACGAACCGAACCGAATGGTCGCTTCCTCTTCGCTTTTCTTGCCAATGAGAAAGCCCGGGCAATCTTCTAGATGAACGATGGGTAGATGGAAAGTCGATGCAAGATCAAGAAATCGAATGAGTTTTCGGCATGCGTCGGCTGTCCACGCGCCACCGTAAATCGCAGGGTTTTCGGCGAATAGCGCGATCGGGATGCCATCCAAATGTGCCAAGCCTGTGATAATCGAACGGCCCCATTTTTCGCCAATTTCGAAGAAGGACGCGTCGTCAACGACCGCAGAGATCAATTCGTGCATCTTGTAGATCTTTCTGGGGTCTTTGGGGACTAACTCGATGAGAGCGTCGTGTCTTCGTTCCGGATCGTCCGAGCTTTCTACCCGTGGAGGTAGCTCGTCGGTCGCTGTGGGTAAATACGATAGGAAACGCCTAGCCCGATCGAATGCTTCGGATTCTGTGGCGACTTCGTCGTCGATCGCTCCGTTCCGAGTATGGATTCGCGCGTGACCGAGTTCCTCCTTAGTCACGTCACCAAGGTTGGCCCAATCGACCAGTGCCGGTCCCGCGATCATCATCTGTGCAGTGTCTCGGACAATAACCGAATAGTGCGACGTCGCAACGCGCGCGGCTCCAATACCCGCGACGGATCCCAGAGCGAGCGATACAGAAGGGGCAACGGCTAAGTGCTGAACCACGGTCTCCCAACCTCGTAGTTCGGGGATGTAAGTGCGACCTGCCAATTCGATGGTTTTTACCGAGCCGCCGCCGCCCATCCCGTCCACGAGTCGGACATGGGGGAGTCTCAAATCTAACGCTAAGCCCTCCGCGCGCGCGCGCTTCGCCCCAATGGACGCGTCCGCCGATCCTCCGCGGACGGTAAAGTCATCGCCGGATAGCACCACGGGACGTCCGTCGAGTTCGGCAGTCCCGAGGACAAAGTTGGACGGCGTAAACTCAG
This sequence comes from uncultured Gammaproteobacteria bacterium, assembly GCA_913030615.1. Taxonomy (GTDB): domain Bacteria; phylum Pseudomonadota; class Gammaproteobacteria; order Pseudomonadales; family Azotimanducaceae; genus UBA11889. The sequence continues at coordinate 2,099 of CAJWCW010000177.1, forward strand.
TGAGGTTACCAGCGTCATCGTACTTGCCGACCCCGGCAAGAGTGCCGATTTCGTGAAACGAGTCCGGATCGCAGATCGCGGCGATACGTTCTCGAATGGTGAGCTTGCCGAATTCATGTTGACGGGCGACCTTGTCTTGGCCGCCCATCCTCATTGCTAGTTGTTCGCGGTGACGGAGTTCCTTTATCTCGTCTTCCCAGGACATCCTAGCCGATACGAGTGCCCGTGAATGACGCGTTTCCGAAGGAACCGAGTTTCACGTCGCCGGAAAGGCTGTCGCCGTCAACCGTTGCTGAAAATTCGAGTGTAATTGGCATTGGGTTGGTGATATCCGCTTTCCAAGACACGCTGTCGCCATCGACCGCGCCGTCCTTAAGTTCGAGCGTTCCTTGTTGACCCGCCATCGTTCCAGTCAACGTATCCCCATCGGTAGCGAGGGTTATGGTTGCTTTCTGTTGGCCCATCGGCGTGTTCATGGTGGTTTCCCATTGGCCGTCAGCACTACTCATGCGATTCTCCTTCAAGTGTGTTCTTCGCGTGCTTGAGTATGCCTCTCCGTTCTCGCTGAGGTAAAGTGCGAAACACCAATCAATGTGGTGACCCGATGTGATCGGAACCTTGAATGAGGGCCCACTACATCAGGCGTTAAAAGCGCTCTACGCGCGACCCGGTTCCCAAGAGGAAGTCAGTATCGATGACTTTGTCGCGGACGTCGTCGACGGTAATCAAATCATTGAAATCCAAACTCGAGGTTTCGGCGCGTTAAAGAAAAAATTGCCGGTGTTTCTTTCCACACACCGGGTAAAGTTAGTCCACCCGATTGCCCAGACTCGTACCATCGTAAAAATTCAAAACGGTGCCGAAACTCGGCGTGTCTCGCCAAAACATGGATCACCGTTTGATATTTTCGCAGAGCTCGTTTACATCCCGCAGGTACTGAATGACCCGAACTTCGAGATCGACGTGGTGTTGATAGAAGAAGACGAACATCGGGAATATGACGGTCGTCGTGGGCGTAGAAAGCGAGGATGGGTTACCACCGGACGTCATCTCGTTCGGGTAGTGGAGGTGGTGACCATTGGTTCGATGGAAGATTTATTCGGCCGTGTGGCCACGGACTTAACAGTTACGTTCACGTCTGCAGATCTTGGGCACGTCATGAAGCGGCCGCGATCACTGGGACAAAAAGCCGCTTATTGTTTTCGTGTCGCCGGCCTAACCCGCGTGTGCGGCAAGAATGGTAACGAGCTGGTCTACGAGAAATCAAAGTAAACGCCGATCGGCGAGGAAGTATCGCGGTCTGAGTTGGTTTTTTCGAAGCGAAAGCTGACATCGACATTCTCGTACCGCTCCGTAAACTGCGCAGTCACGCACGTTCGACGAGAATCGTCTCGATGTCGAGATCAAAATGGCTCTATTTGCCGGTGGTGCTCGCCGTGGCGCTCCTAATTGATTGGAGTTCCGAGGGCCCCTTGACTCGTATGGTGCTTGGCACCGCGGTACTACGCATCAACACGAGTCCTGACGGCGCGAATGTATTCCTCGATGCAGATCTTATCGGGACCACACCGCTTCGCCATCTGGCGCGCCCGGGGAAAACGGTGTTGAAGTTGGAACACCCTTTTCATCCGAACTATGTTGAGCGACTCGAACTCCTTCGCGGCAAAACTAAAGCGCTCGACATCAGGTTGGAGCCGGCGTTTGGCAACCTCGAAATTATCACCAATCCTAAGTCGGCACAGTTGACACTTGATGGTGAAGAAGTCAACGGACGAACGCCCGTCAAACTATTGGATCTCCCAACGGGTACCCATGACGTACGCGTTTTTATATACGGCCGCGAGCCGATCACCGAAACGATAACAGTGACGCCAAACGCGAATATTTCCCGCACCTATGAACTCGCTCGTGTGCCGATGGGTTCCCTAACGATCGACAAGGTCCCAATAAATGCCACGGTCCGAATCATCGGCATCCAACAACCTTACGAACCCCAGATGCTGTTGCCGATCGGAAGTTACGATCTGGAAGTGTCCCATCCAGGCTATACGACCCAGGGGTTGCGAATGGCGGTTCGGCAGCAGGCGAACACGCGCCGAATTCGGCTAGAAAGGGAATACGGACGATTAAGTTTGTCCATTGCGCCGCCGCAGGCGGTAGTTACCCTCCGCTATGACGCGGGTAGTGGGTTCCGAAATTTCGAGTATTTTGACCGTATGCAGGTTCCTACGGGGAACGTAGTAGTTCGTGCGAAAGCGCTCGGTTACCGAACCTACGAAAGGAACTTGACGATGAGCATGGCCGGGCTGAACCACAATATCGCAATGAAATTATTCAAGATCACGCCTGGGCGTGAGTTCCGAGACAGGTTGCGGGCAGGTGGTGAGGGGCCGTTGTTGAAAATCTTGAGTGAAGGAAGCTTCGTCATGGGTGCTGTGGATGGCTATCC
>CAJWCW010000178.1 GCA_913030615.1 uncultured Gammaproteobacteria bacterium
GGGTTTGGGTCGATAAGGGAGAGCGGGCGTTTCCTTTAGAAGAGGCCACCATCGTGGCCAATTGGAAGAAAATGGCTCAATCAGATGACCGATTCTGCAAAAAACGCAGCGTCATTCGGCTTCTCCAAACCGGTCGGCGACTATCGATTTCAAGGCTTCAAGGGCGTCATCCTCATCTGCGCCATTTACTCTTAACGTAAGGACTGTACCCTTGCCAGCTGCGAGAGTTAAGAGATTCAAAATGCCTTTTGCGTCTACTAATTCGCCGTTTCGAACACCAATCTCGATGTTGCACCGAAATTGGCGCGCTACTTGGATGAATTTCGACGACGCCCGAGCATGCAGCCCAAGTTTGTTAACGATACGAAGATCAACGCATCGCATTAGTTGTGATATTGGTTTCTTGGTGCCGTACCAAGACGTCAGGATACTTTTGCGAAAAATGCTTCGCCAATCTTTCGACCATATACACCGACCTGTGTTGGCCACCGGTGCAACCTATAGCCATCGTTAAATATGCGCGATTGGTCTTTTCGAATTCGGATAACCAAGTGTCAAGGAAGCTATAGATGTCGTCGAATAAAAGAGTTGCTACTGGTTGTGAGTCGAGAAAATCGCGGACCGGTTGATCAGTCCCGGTCAAAGACCGAAGATCCTTTTGCCAATAGGGATTGGGTAAACAGCGGACGTCGAAAACGAAATCAGAGTCGGTAGGAACCCCATTCTTAAATGCGAACGACCGAAAAAGAAGTGACATGCTATTAGCGGATTTGTTGATTACGCGGGCTTTGATCATTGCTACGAGGTCTACGGCAGTTAATGTCGTAGTGTCTATCTGTAGATCGGCCAACTCAGAAACGACAGAAAGAACCTCTCGTTCCATGTCGATAGCCTCGCGTAAATCGTAGAAGAGGTGGGTGAGGGGGTGTCGACGGCGGGTTTCACTGAAGCGTTGTATCAGAGTATCGGCAAGCGCATCGAGAAATATGACTTGAATTTTCAGATCGATTTGGTCGAGTGCATTAAGCCGCAGGGGCAGTTGTTCGAGATCTTTTGGTACATTCCGCGCATCGATACAGACTGCGAGATCTTGGGTGATTTCGGCCTCGAATTTAGATTGGACTAGTTGTGGCAGCAGGTCGGCCGGAAAATTATCTATACAGCTGAAACCCTCATCTTCGAGAGCGTTAAGAGCCGTGCTTTTCCCCGAACCCGACCGTCCGCTGATGACGATCAACTTCACTCCGCTAATGCCTCGGCAACTTGGCGTTGAAAAACTTCGTACAGCTCTCGATCGTTCCGTGTTTTACGCAGATCTTGAGAATTTGGTTGACGGTCGAAGACTCGTGCCAGAATAGCTAACAGATCCAGGTGCAACCGGGCTTCTTGTTCCGGTACAACGAGAACGAATAGAAGGTCGACGTTTTGATCGTCAAAACCAATGGGGTCCGACAGGTACAAGAGTGAGGCAACGGGCTTTTGACAGTCCGGATATCGACAATGCGGAATGGCAATACCATCTCCAAGGCTAGTACTACCAAGCTTTTCTCGCGCCATCAACGCCTCAAACAGGTGTCGTGCTCCGATACTCTCTTGAGTGGTGGCGATTAGCTCAGCTGCCGCCTCAATCGAGGCCTTTCTTGAAGTGGCGTCTAAGCCGCTTCGCACGCAGCTAAAAGGTAAGATCGATCCGAAATCAAGCATCAACTTTCAATACTTTTTGAATCGGCTATTTTGTTCCGCGGTACTTGCATCTCCAATGCCCAATAGTGTTTTTTGCGTTTGTTAGATGTTGGAATTGCCATGATTTCCCGATATTTTGTAACCGTTCGCCGGGCTATTTTCATCCCGTCGGACTGAAGTAGTTTCGAGATCGAGTTGTCGGATAATGGATCCTGTTTTTCTTCGCGATTGACTATGTTCCGTATCAATTCTTGAACGGCAATACTCGCTGCTGGTTCTCCTTCGGTTGTGGAGATGGTTTTGGAGAAGAAATACTTCAGAGGAAATAACCCTCTGGGCGTCAGTAGGTATTTGCGGGTCGTGATTCGCGAAACCGTAGATACATGTATATCCAATTTAGACGAGATATTGGCTAGAGACAGCGGCTTCATTGCACTCAACCCTTGCTCTAGAAATCCTTGTTGGTGCTCGACGATGCAACGAGTAACGCTGGCCAAAGTTGAATTTCGGTGTTCTACACCACGAAGAAATAGCTTTGCATGTCGTAAGTTTTCGCGAACGTAATCATTGGACCGAAATTTTGTCGACATTGTTGAAGGATGATCGTATATGGGATTAATTCTTACTCGGGGTGTAACGTCTGGGTTTAATTCAACTAGCCATCGACCGTTGCGCTCGCGGACTATCACATCGGGTGTGACGTATTCGGTGAGAGTGGAACCGATTGCCGAACCAGGCCTCGGGTTGAGGGATCGGACCAAATCGACTGCTGCAAATAAGTCCTTGGTCGGTATATTCAAAGTGCGGGAAAGCCGATCGAAATCTTGCGACGCAAGCAATTCAAAATGATCGGCTAATACTCGTGTTGCGACGCTTTTTGAATGAGAGTCCTTAGGGAGAAGTCGCAGTTGTATTAGGAGACATTCTTGGAGATTTCGGGACCCCACGCCAGCCGGATCTAGATTTTGAATAACCTTCAGGACCTTCTCCATTTCGACCAGAGATGCATTTACCTCTGGGCGAAGGCTTTCCGCTATTTCGACCAAACTGTTTTGCAGCATGCCATCATCATTGATGCCGTCGATAATTGCCTGGGCTATTGCATCTTGTACAACCGTGAGTGATGCGAAATCTATTTGCTGGGTAAGATGATCTGACAGCGACACCGAATGATCAGCAACTTCGTAGGCGTCGGTGCGGGATCTATCGGTATCGGATCTCTCATGGGCGGGTAGCCGATATCGATCGAAGCTTGAAGGTTCGTCAGCGAATAGGTCGTCCTGGTCTTCAATATGAGTATCGGCCGGCCAATCCGCATCGCGTCTTATCGATTCGTTGTATGGATGAGCATTTGTATCTTCAACCTCATGGACGAATTGTTGAGGGTTATTGTTTTCGACTTCGAGGAGTGCGTTTGTTTCGATAGCTTGCTGAATCTCGAGCTGAAGTTCGCTGCCCGAGAGCCGCAATAGCCCTATCGCGTTTTGTAACTGTGGCGTGGCCTTGAACCGTTGGCGGGTTTTAGTTGAGGGAATTTGTTTCATATTCCAATCGGTTCGATGGTTATTGCTGGCGATTTACGATCGCCGTCTAAGTAGAGAACCGTGGCCCTAGGTAGACTCGTTGCACCACCTCATCTGATAGTACGTCGTGTGCCGTTCCATCGGCAATGATACGGCCTTCGTTTACGATGTACGCTCGATCGCAGATATCCAAGGTTTCTCGAACGTTGTGGTCCGTGATGAGCACGCCGATTTGACGTGTTGCAAGTTTGCGAATTTCAACCTTAATGTCGTCAACAGAAATTGGATCGACGCCGGCAAACGGTTCGTCAAGTAACAAAAAACGTGGCTCGTTTGCGAGCGCGCGAGCAATCTCTAGTCGACGCCTTTCTCCGCCAGAAAGGCGCTCACTGATCACTTCGCTAATCTCTTCCAGATTAAACTCTGCAAGAAGCTGTTGTGCCAAAAATTTTTTCTGCGACTTGTCAAGATCACGCCTCAATTCAATGATGGCATGCAAATTGTTCTCAACGGAGAGCTTTCGAAAAACACTCGGTTCCTGGGGTAAATAAACCAATCCTTTCCGGGCGCGTTGATGCATGGGTGCATTGGAGAGGACGTGCTCATCGACTGATACCGTGCCACTGTCCAGTCTCACCAGCCCTACAACCATGTGAAAACTGAGGGTTTTCCCGGCACCGTTGGGTCCCAGAAGTCCAACGATTTCTCCGCTCGAGACGTGGATGGATAAATCATTAACAACCGGTCTGCCGCGGTAGCTTTTATGGAGATTAGCTGCGCGTAGGATTGACATCGCGCGCCTATTCTCGAGGGTCCCAGATGAATTCAACTCCTCCGGACATTCCGGAATCCGCCCTTACTATGCCGGCACCGATATCGTAGAGAATTTTTTCGCCACGAAATAGGCTGCCTCCTTGTCTAAGAAATGCCATTCCCTGGAGTTCTATTTGGTTGAGTTCACGGTGATAGATTATGTTGTGGGCCCGCGCATCGATTGAGGAATTGTCCTTGTTAATAGTGCGCGTGAAGTGGGCTTTATCCCCGTTTGCTGTAATTTTTTGCACTTCACCTTCCAACCAATCGATCGTCATCGAGTCCGCCTCGACATGAATATTTCCTTGATCCAATGTCACTGAGCCGCTGATCACTGTGCGCGTCGTCATGTCGCCGCGGAGATCGTCGCCGCGAATATGGATTGGCGTTTCGTTATCAAATGAGGAATCGGGGGCAGAAAGCGACGTTAAACACCAACAAACAGCAATAGCTTCAAATACGCGTTTTCGGAAGGATGACAAAGTGGACCCGCTGATCGGTTGAAGATCGAAGTTGCAA
>CAJWCW010000179.1 GCA_913030615.1 uncultured Gammaproteobacteria bacterium
ATTTTCGTAACTGATGCTTTCGTATCGGTCAGTTGATTTGAAGATTCTGCCAATTTCTCGAGCCGTACCGTCAAGGCCGCCGCCGGGACCGGCTGGGATGACAAAGTGCAATCGGTCCGCATAACTGCAGGACGACGCCAGCAGAATCAGACCGAGACGTATTCTTTGTGGGCGTTGCATTTAGAAATTTAGGAAGTTAAGTGGCAGTCCAGGTTTGTCCCACGGCAGGCGAACAAGTTGGCCGGTGGAAGACAGCGTGATGAACGCTGTCTGGAGGCCATCTCCCCCAAAACAAATGTTTGTGGTGAGTCGGTCAGGCATTGGAACAAAGGATGGTGCTTTGTCGTGGGGAGATAACGTTGTGATACCACCGTCGATTAGGGTCGCGACGCAAATGCCTCCCTCTACGTCGACCGCGAGTGAATCGAACATGAAATAGCCATTCCGACCTTGTAACAAACGTCCGCCGTCTGGCCGATCCGCTCGCACTTGGTTCAAGACGCCGGGTCCCGAAAGTGGAAACGCCCACAAACGACCTGTCGGTGTTTCGGCAACGTAAAGTTCGTTCTCGTCGGGGGAAAGACCAATACCGTTCGGAGCCTCTAGAGGGAAAATGATCTCTTCTACGCTTGATCCGTCGGCCTGGGCGTAAAACACGCCAGTACGGTCTCGATCCCTTGGACGATTTTTTCCATGATCTGTGAACCAGAAACCTCCGGACCGGTCGAAAACAAGGTCGTTCGGTCCGCATAGGGGGACGTTGTTGGCATGTGTATACAGCGTCTCGACTTCGCCGGTTTCGAGGTTCACGCGTTCAATGCGGCCGCCCTGATAATCCCCGGCCTGATCTCCTGGAAAAATGCGGCCACTCCTTTCAATCCAATTGAAGCCACCGTTATTGCAGATGTAGCAGTAGCCGCCGGGACCGATTGCTGCGCCATTGGGACCGCCGCCGATCTGAGCGATGACTTCGGTGCTGCCATCTAGAAGAATTCGTGTAAGCGTTGCGCGTTCGATTTCGACCAAGATGATCGTACCGTCTGGCATCGCGATCGGACCTTCGGGAAAACGTAAACCACTGGTGACCAACGTCGGGGATTCGTTCATAAACAATCCTATTTTGTAGATTACGGGTACGGCGGCGACTACTAGCTTGTAGTATTAGAGCAGTTTGTCATGACGTCGGGTACGGAGTAACCAGATTGATTAGATTGGTCGTTGTTTGTTTGGTCGGGGTATCGGCAGTTTCCGGATGTCAAAATTACATGGTGGGTTCCGATGGACGGACGATCGGCGAATTAACGGATGATCGTGGAATTCACGCAATCGTCAAGGTCCGCTTGATCAAAGAAGCGGATATATTGGCGCGGCGTATCAACGTCGATGTGCATAAGGGCGTGGTGACGCTCTACGGAAGGGTACGGTCAGAGTCAGAGCGTCGTCGTGCAAAAGACGTAGTTGTCGGCGTCAAAGGTGTGTCGAAGGTCGAAGACAGATTGTTGGTCAGACCGTGATCCCCGCCCGTTGGGAAGGTGGATTCTCGAGGTTGTCCGATCCACCCGAAATACTATCTACGCCCAAATTGGAGAAAACCATATAACTATTTGAAATATATATAAATATTTACTTATGGCTATGTGTTTTTTTGTGTGACGAAGGTTTCGAGCCAATCCCTCGGTTGGAGATATTCGAGAATTAATTCAGCTTCCCTTGAGCCAGGCTCGGGTTGATGGTCGTATACCCAAATAGCACGTGGCGGTAGCGAGGCGAGCACGGATTCGATTCTTCGCCCGGATTGCATGCCGTAACGTGTGCCTCGATCGATGGCAAGATTGAACTCGGCGTATCGACCCCTCCGCAGTAGCATCCAGTGCTCTTCGTGCTCACTCCAGACGGTGTTTATTCGACGGAGAAAAATCGGTTTGTAACCGAGCAAAAACGCGTCGCCAACGCCAGATACAAACAAGTAGCTTGATTCAAATCCGTCTTCGTTCCACTCGTCAAAAAAGAGTCCTCCGACACCTCGCGATTCGCCGCGATGCGGGAGGAAAAAGTACTCGTCGCATTGTGTTTTGAGTTTCCGATAACTCTCATCGGAACTGCAGACCGAGCGTGCGTTTTGGTGCCATTGGATAACGTCTTCTCGATACGGGTAATAGGGAGTGAGGTCAAAACCACCGCCGAAATACCAAATAGGGTTCTCCGCCTCGATCAGGAAAAATCGAAGATTCATGTGGGTTGTAGGAACGTGGGGATTTCGCGGATGGACAATGACCGAGATCGAGGTTGCTTGGAACGGTAATCCTTCGAGGGCCGGGTTCCGTTCCGTCGCCGCAGGGGGTAACGATTGGCCGAGACTGTGCGTGAATTGGACGGCAGCTTTTTCGATGTGGTTGCCATCGCTAAGCACTCGAGGTCGAGACAATCCTCCACCGAAAGTCTCGAGATCCTTTCCGTGAAAGTCGGTTCCACCGTCGAGAGTCGAAAGAGCGCCGACGATCTCGTTTTGTAGACGTAGGAATTTTTCGCGGACGGTGGCGATGGATAGCTTCATATTGCGCGTGCGTCCTTGAAAGCAATGATCTCGTTTTTGTCGAACCCCAACGATTCGAGAATTTCGTTGGTGTGTTCGCCAAGCGTTGGCGCTCGCCGGCGTATGCTCACATCGAGTGTTGAGAAGTCCATTGGCATGTGTGCGATGGGCGCGGGAGCATCAATTCCGGGATACTCGATGGGTTCGAGGAACCCCATCGATTGGATTTGCTCATTATCGAGGGCTTCTTGTGGCGAAAGAACTTCGGCGCAGGGGATTCTCGCGTCCTCGAGCGCCGTTACCGCCTCAATCGTCGTTCGAGCACCCGTCCATTTCTGCATCCGGTTGCTGATATCGACGGCGTGTATTCCTCGGGATTCATCCGTTGAGTATTTGGGGTTGGTACGCCATAAGTCTTCACCCATCAGGCGCGCCCAGCGCTCAAAAAGAGGGTTGCCTACTACTTGAACGAGTATCCAGCCGTCTTTGGTCTGAAAAGTGTCTGAGGGGGCCGAGGTTTGGCCTCGGTTACCTGTGCCCGAGCGGTTGAGTCCGAGCAAAGCCTGTTCGATCAAGGTTCCATTCGCGATCGATAGCGCGGATGCGAGAAGACAGCCCTGAACATGTTGTCCCTCACCGGTCTTGGTGCGATGAATGATCGCGGCGAGGGTTGCCATGGCGTTAAGGCTTGCCGTCGTGAAATCTACATAGGGAAAATAGTTTTTTGTTGGTTCGTCGGCTTTCCCCGTCATGTGCATATTTCCGGACATAGCTTGCGCCACGCCATCAAATCCCACCCGCGTCGCGTATGGACCCGATGAGCCGAAGGCAGTGCTCGTGGTTAGGATGATGTCCGATCGGTGCTTGCGTAGGTTCTCATAATCGAGCGCCATTGAAGCAAGGGTATCGGGTGGGAGGTTAGCGATGACGATGTCTGCCGTAGGAATCAGTCGGTCTAAGATTTGACGACCTTCGGGTTTACGAGGGTTAAGTGTTAGGCCGCGTTTGTTCCGGTTCAGTTGCATGAAACTCGCGCCGTCGCCGTCACGTGAGACGGGCGCAGTGAACCGATCTTCGCTGCCATCGACTTTTTCTATTCGAATGACGTCGGCTCCGAGATCGCCCAGCAAAGCGGCGCAAAATGGACCGGCGATATAGCGCCCGAAATCCAATACACGAACGTCGTTCAACAGCTGCATATCGAGGTGCTCCTATAACGCGATTCAGCCAGTGGGTGAGTTGGCGACACGCGAGATAAAACTAACTAATTGCCATTATGCAGTAGAATCGGCGCCGAAATGGACCTCCTAAAAAGACACCTAGACGATGCGTGGAAGCTTTTTGATCGTGCCTGTCAGCATCTCAAAGGTCGCACTATCGATGACGTCCAGATCGAACTTTATGACTTGGCCTTCAGCCTCGCTGAACTGGTGGCCTCACGGGTCATGCTCGAATATGCCCAGCGTCCTGCGGAAGGCGCTGAACAAGCGTTAAAACAGGCGGTGACCGAGACTTTTGTTGCGGAGGCCGTGGCTTCGCTTCATAACAGAATTCGGCTGCGGCCAAGCGCGTATGGATTGACATCGACGGACCTTGATAACGGGTATTTAGCGTTAACGGATGTGGCGCTGGATCCCAAAAAGTTGGCTGGACTCGGACAGCTCTTTCGTGACCGTGATGGCCGATTGCCAATCGATCATCTTGATGAAGAACGAACGCTGATGCGGTCATCGTTTCGTCAATTTGCGGAAGAGCAGGTGGTACCACTTGCTGAGCAGATACATCGAGAGGACCTTCTTGTTCCTGATTCGATCATCGATGGTGTACGTGAGCTGGGTTGTTTCGGCCTTTCGGTTCCCGAGCGGTATGGCGGTCTTAAACCGGACGAGAAAGAGGACAGCCTGGGGATGGTTGTCGTCACCGAAGAGCTTTCTCGGGCGTCGCTTGGTGC
>CAJWCW010000180.1 GCA_913030615.1 uncultured Gammaproteobacteria bacterium
GGCGATGGTCTAGGTTTGTTGGGTTCGATAATGCCGACTGCGGCCTTTTCGCGAGAGGGTTGCGGACGTTCTCGCCCTTGGGGCATTTCTACCTCCGTAACGGTGTCCGCGAGCTCATAACTTCGAACCCCAACTTCTTCGTTTACGTCGTCGTCCCGAATTCGTTGGACTTCGTAGTTGGGTGTTTCAAATGCAGCACTGGGAACGATGACCAGGTGCGTCTTAGTTCGTGCTTCAATTTCTGCAACATCGGCTCGTTTTTCGTTCAACAGGTATGCCGAAATATTGAGTGGGACCAAGGCGCGAACGATGGAACTACGCTCCTTTAACGACTCTTCTTCCATGATTCTTAAGATCGCGAGTGACAATGACTCCACGTCTCGAATTCTTCCTTGCCCACTGCACCTAGGACAAACCTCGGAGGTAATTTCCTCTAACGATGGGCGTAAGCGCTGACGAGACATTTCGAATAGGCCGAATCTCGAAATTCGGCCTAGTTGCGTTCGAGCACGGTCGGGTTCCAACGCGTCGCGCATACGATTTTCCACCGCTCGCTGATTACGTGTTGCCAACATATCGATGAAATCGATGACAATAAGACCGCCGACATCGCGCAGGCGTAATTGTCGCGCTACTTCTTCCGCTGCTTCAAGGTTGGTTGTTAACGCTGTCTCCTCGATATCGGCGCCTTTTGTAGCGCGCGCGGAGTTAATATCGATAGAAACAAGAGCTTCGGTTGGGTCGATGACGACGCTACCGCCAGACGGTAGCTTTACCTCGTGTCGGAACGCGGACTCAATTTGGCTTTCGATTTGGTAGCGACTAAATAATGGCGTTGAATCTGCGTACAACTTGATGCGATCGCGGTAATTGGGCATGACCTCTTCGATAAAATCGGTCGCCTCTTTGTATGCGTCTTCACTGTCGATTAGTACTTCACCGATGTCGTCGCGAAGGTTGTCCCGGATTGTGCGGACGATGACGTTCGTTTCTTGATAGATCAGGGCCGGCGCGCGGTTATCTTTTTCGGCGCGTTGGATTGCTTCCCACAGCTGCAAAAGATAATCGAGATCCCATTGTAGTTCGCCTGCGCTCTTGTCTACCCCAGCCGTACGAATGATGATGCCCATCCCATCGGGAAACTCGAGCTCAGACATCGCGTCCCTCAAGCTGTCGCGTTCTTCTCCCTCGATGCGACGCGAAATCCCACCTGCGCGAGGGTTGTTCGGCATCAGGACCATGTAGCGTCCAGCCAGACTCATGAATGTTGAGAGTGCGGCACCTTTATTGCCACGCTCTTCTTTTTCGACTTGTACGAGGCATTCCTGGCCTTCGTTAATCACATCCTGAATATTGACGCGGCCCTCGTTGGGCGTTGAACGCTTATTGAAATATGTCTGAGATATTTCTTTAAACGGGAGAAAACCGTGGCGGTCGGCACCAAAGTCGACGAATGCGGCCTCTAAACTCGGTTCGACTCGATTTATTTTGGCTTTGTAAATACTACCTTTCTTTCGCTCGCGGCTTCGATTCTCAATATCGAGATCGTAGAGTTTTTGGCCATCGACTACGGCGACGCGAACCTCTTCGGGTTGCGTCGAATTGATTAGCATGCGTTTCATAACCGAGTTTATCCATCAGTTGGTACTCGGAACGCGTTTAGATCGGAAAACAAAGGTGATCTTGAACTACGCATCCTTCACGGACGGTCACGTAGTTAGGCTGTTAGCCATCAATCAGTAACGACTGTCGTCTTACCTCTTCTTTCTCGGCATTCCCGAATCCACATTTTGTTTCATCGGTGATTTACCACCCGCCTAGCAATTTGTGCCGTGCGAGTTGTCTGTTTGTTCTTTCCAAAATTCGCGTTTCGAGCGATATGTAAAAAATGTATCTTTTCTTAGAGGCGCTTGGCGCTCACATGTATTGTTGTTTCTCTTTGTATGGCGAATAACCACCACCGACTCGAACCTTTGTTCCCTGTACGTTCTAACAGCAAATAAAAAGCGGCAAGGTTCGGCGGAAGAACTATAACAGTGTATGTTAAGTGCTTCAATCTGCTGGAAAATTACGATGTCGGTAAGGCACGTTGTGATCGAAGAACATGCAGGTCAGCGGCTTGACAATTATCTCCACCGAGAGCTGAAGAACGTACCGCGAAGCCGGGTATATCAGATGGTCAGGCGAGGTGAGGTTAGGATAAACGGCGGTCGAGTCGGGGTGAGCTACCGATTGCAGAGAGGTGATCGATTACGCATACCTCCGGTACGAATTGACAGCCGCAATGAATCTCTTATCGGCGAGGCGACAATTAATCGAATACGCCGAGCGATCATTTACGAAGATGAAGAATTATTGGTACTCAATAAGCCGGCCGGTGTTGCCGCGCACGGTGGCAGTGGTATTCGACACGGAATCATCGAGATTCTGCGGCAAACCCGATCAGACCTTACGTTTGAATTAGTGCATCGGCTCGATAGGGATACATCTGGATGCATGATGGTCGCAAAGACTCGACAAATGTTGCTGGGGTTACATGCCGCCTTTCGAGAGGCGAGAGTGAAAAAACGCTACGATGCAGTCGTTGCGGGAGATTGGCCTCAGGGACTGCGTAGCGTCAGGCATTCGTTGCGCCGTTATACTCTTCAATCCGGTGAACGTCGGGTCCGCATCGATCTTCATGGTGACAAGGCCCGGACTGATTTTGAGGTTCAACAACGAGGAGCGAGGGTGACTCGGCTATGGGTATATCCACATACCGGTCGCACGCACCAGATCCGGGTGCACGCAGCGGCTGAAGGCCACGCCGTAGTGGGCGACGATAAGTATCAGCGCAGTGGACCCGAAGCCCCGCGTATGATGCTTCATTCGAGTAGCCTAAAGCTTCCCGATGGGCGTCGTTTTGATGCCGATCCAGACGAAACGTTTCTTGAGACGTGGAATCGCTTACTGAGAGAGCCTGATTAGTTGCTTAGCGGATTAATACCGATGGTGCGTAATATTCTCGAAAGCGCGATCAACGGAAGGCCGACCAGGGCGCTTGGATCTTTGCTCTCAACTTTTTCTATCAAGTGAAAACCTAAGCCTTCCGACCGAATCCCGCCGGCACAATCTAACGGTTGATCCAATGCGACGTATTGTTCGATCTCGTCGACCGCGAGACCTCTAAAAGTCACTCTGGTTGGTTCCACGTGCGAATGAGTCCCTCCACCCGGCTCGACGACGCAGATGGAACTCAGAAACTCGGCGGATTGACCAGACAGCGTTGTTAACTGCTCGATCGCTCGCTTTACTGTTAGAGGCTTACCCAAAGTTTCGACCCCCACAGCCGCAACCTGGTCGGCACCAATCACAACCGCTTGAGGGTGGCGTTGGGCAATGACTTGGGCCTTTTCTCTCGCCAATCTAGTGACTAAATCAAAAGGTATTTCTTCTTGTTGTGGGGATTCGTCAATATCTGGAACGTCGGTATCAAAGACGTACGCGAGGGTCTCTAGTTGGGCACGACGATAGGGGGACGAAGATCCTAAAATGAGTTGCATCGCTAAGTTTAGGCGCGCGCGCGCGCCGTCGTCGAGCATGGAATAGGTTCTTTGACAGACTTTCCGTGGCTCCTTATTATCCCGCGCCCTATGACCCGAGCGGACAAAAGAGCTTCGATAGATCCGCATGAGGTAGCGGAACATGCCGGCAGGTGGGTTGGTCGAGTCCCGGTTTCCGCGTTTGAACGATTAGCGCCGTTAATCGGCAAATCGGATGCCGACGTGGAAGTTGAACTAACCTTTGAACCAGATGGTAATGGATTGGTTCGAGTGAACGGCGTTGTGTGCGTAGATGCGGTGCTCGAATGTCAACGATGTCTCGAAGAAGTGAGTCAAAAAATTGTGGCCGATCTTGACTTAAGGCTCACCTCATCTGAAGAAAAGTTAACGGAGCTGATGCCGGCGTTGGACGTCATGGTGATCGACGCGGGTCCGATACCAATAGTTGAAATCGTGGAAGACGACTTAATAATGAGTATACCAGCTAGGGTTTGTGCAACTGAGTTAGACTGCCCGAACGAGCCCAGGGCGCTTTCTCTCGGGGCGAGTGTTGACGAAGACGATGCAACTCGTCCGTTTGCTGGTTTGCGAGCCCTAAAGAACTTGAATAGAGAGGAATGTTGATGGCAGTTCAAAAAAACAAAGTGACCCGATCAAGGCGTGGGCAGCGGCGTTCACACGACGCCCTTAAAACAGCGACATTATCCGTCGACGTCACGACAGGTGAGACCCATCGACGCCACCACGTGACTTCGGACGGCTTTTATCGGGGCCGTAAAGTCGTCGACATCGAGGACTGAGCTTCCAGCTCGAGGATCGGCATCTTGCGAGGATGGTTGCAACCTGAATAGCCTCTTATCTAACCGCTGGTGGCAACCGCGTCGCGAATGTTTTTCCATTTCTTCGCGCTGATTCCCTGGCGCGCACAGTCCTATAATCGT
>CAJWCW010000181.1 GCA_913030615.1 uncultured Gammaproteobacteria bacterium
TTATCGGGCCCGGACAGATGCAATTCACGGTGATGTCCTCGGTTCCAAACTCCACTGCCAGGGAGCGTGTTAAACCTAGGACGCCCGTTTTAGCTGCACTGTATGCGCTCGCGTGCTTGGTCGCCCCCAGTCCTTCCGTCGACGCGATATTGACGATCCGACCGCCATTGGCTTTTCGTAGGAACGGCAACGCGGCACGGATGATGCGGACATGGGCTGTAAGCAGTACATCTTGCCCACGCTGCCAGACGGTCTCGTAATCGTCATCATCCACGGGCGCACCTGCACCAATTCCGGCGTTATTGATAACGATGTCGATGCCGCCGAAGTGTTCAGCAATTTCAGGTACGACTCGTTCGATGGCCTCCCGATCCGAAACATCAAGGGGCCATCCTCGGACCGGGTAACCGGCTTCGCTGATTTCTTCAACGACCTGCTCCAACGGACCTTGGTTAATATCGGTTACCGCCACCAACGCCCCTTGCTCAGCGAACAAGCCCGCAGTTGACCGGCCCATACCACTGGCAGCGCCAGTGATGATGGCGACCTTTCCTTCGATCGACCGGCTAAGTTTCGTTAATTTCATTGCGCCCTCCCGCGCAATCGATTATTGCCCATCCTGTCGCGATATACAGTTATCGCGGCGACCTAATTTCGGCCGTCGCGCAACGTCCGCTTGTTCGGCCCGCACACCACGCATAGAATGCGCGGTTTCGTGGCCCAGGGGCCGTTAGCTCAGTTGGTAGAGCACCGGGCTTTTAACCCGATGGTCCTGGGTTCGAGCCCCAGGCGGCCCACCACCACGCCACCACGGAACCACATTTGGATTGGGCAGCACGAAACTTCATCTTGAGAGCTCGAAACGGGCCCACGGCGCCCCGCTTTTCCCTCGACAATCTACCCTCAGCCAATCACCTAGAAGTCGTCGCTCAATCCATCGCGAACGCTCTCTTTTATGCCAATCAACACCGTTTCGATACGTCGATCTGGGTCGTTCTTGAGGGGCCTCCTTGCCCGCCACGCGTGCTAGCCTACCGAGGCAATTCCATTGGCTCGCTCGGAGGGTTTGACGAGCGCTCCATCGCCGCCTCGATGCGTACTGCCCTCGCCCAAGGAATGCGCCTCGGTCGTGACGAAACGGTCATTTGCGAAAACGGTATCGAAGTTACGCATCGGAGTTTCGAGTCAATAATCAAGGCTGCGGCAATTCCCGGCTTTTATTACCTCGATAAAAAAGGATCCGATATACGTGAGGCCACGTTCGCCTCACCGGCAATCTTTGTATTGAGCGATCATAAATCGATGCCTCGTAAGACCACACACTACCTCGCGCGGCTCGGAGGTCGCCCCATCGCTTTGGGACCTAAGACAATTTTTGCAAGCCAATGTGTTGTGTTAGTTCACAACGATCTCGATCGCCAAGCGATTCAGTAGTATCGCGTGGGATCGGCCACGCCCGCTGATTGAAATCCCTCCCTGCGGATACGACAACTATCGCATCGTCCGCAAGCCTCACCATCTCGGTTAGGTTGGTAGCATGAGACCGTGTCCCCATAATCCACTCCGAGCTGCAGTCCTTTTGTGATGATGTCAGCCTTTGGCAATTCGATGAGGGGCGCATGAACTGTAAACTCACGCCCTTCGACCCCAGCTTGAGTCGCCAGATTAGCTAGCTTTTCAAATCCTTGGATGAACTCAATACGGCAGTCCGGGTAGCCCGAATAATCCACCGCGTTGACGCCGATAAAAAGATCGTGCGCCCCCAATACCTCGGCCCAAGCAAGCCCTAACGATAAGAACACGGTGTTTCGTGCCGGCACATAGGTCACGGGAATACCCGTCGTTGGTGCCTCAGGCACCTTTATCGCCGCATCGGTCAAAGCCGACCCACCAAATTCTGAAAGATCTATCGAGACAACACGGTGCTCTTTAACACTAGCGGATACCGCAATTTTTCGGGCCGCCTCCAACTCGATGGCGTGCCGTTGACCATAAAAAAAAGACAGCGCGTAACACTCGAATCCCCGGTCATTCGCTATCGCCAGCGTCGTCGCGGAATCAATGCCACCTGACAAAAGTACGACGCCGATCGTCAACGACCCGCCTCGTCGCCCCAAAGAACTTTATGGAGTTGTATCTGAAAACGTACGCCCAACCGATCTGCAAGGATCCACTCGGCGAGGTGCCTAGCATTCTGCTCAGATGCTGACGGAGAGAACAGTACCTCGCCAACGCGCGCGGTAAGGTCGTGCTCAGTACAGATGTCCTTTGCCCAGCAATAATCGCGTCGGTCACAGATCACAAATTTCACCTGATCACCTTCGCGCAATGCAGCGACGTTTGAAAAGAGATTCCGATCCACTTCTCCAGATCCTGGAGTTTTAAAATCCACAACTCGACTCACCCTTGGATCGACGGCGGCGATATCCATCGCCCCGCTGGTTTCGAGCGACACGGCGTAACCCTGATCACACAATGCGGCAAGCAAACCAAGAACCCTCGGTTGTGCCAGTGGCTCCCCCCCAGTCACCGTTACGTGCCGCACGCCAAGTTCATCGACGCGATTTAGAATGGCATCTAACGCAAGCGTTGAGCCACCATGAAACGCGTAAGCGGTATCGCAATACTGGCAACGGAGCGGACACCCAGTCAGCCGAATAAAGACCGTCGGCCAGCCGACGCTCTTCGATTCACCCTGCACTGAGAGAAAAATCTCCGTGACGCGGAGCGTCTCGGTCTCTGACACGACGCTAGAGGTACTCGGCTGAGTACGATCTGGCGAGATCACCGACCGTTCCCGGGTGGTTTTTGATGACTCGATCAAGATAGTCGCGCGCGCGCACGGTATCTCCCAGTTGATGGTAGACCTTGCCAAGTTTGTATAACGCGTCCGGTACTTTCGCGTGATCCGGGTACAAGGTGACCACCTGTACGAATGACTGGCGTGCTTTTTCTAGATCGTCAGTGGCGTGATGTAATTCCCCTAACCAATAAAATGCGTTGGGAGTCCACTGCCCGTTCGGGTAATCAACGATAAATTGATCGAAAGCGACAATGGCGTCATCAAACCTGCGCTCACTTGTAAGCGCGTACGCGCTTTCGTACGAACCGCGTTCTGTGCCGGTAAGATCGATAACAGGCGGCAACGGCGGAATATCTGTCTCGTCATGCGGTTCGGTTGCGACGTCTATCGCCCGAAGTTCTCGGAACCGTCGGTCAATGTCGGTGTATCGTCGATTCTGTTCGCGCGTTAGCCGATCGACCCGATAAATTTGATCCTCAAGCATGCCCCGAACGATCGCCAGTTCTTCTTGTAAAACCTGTAACTGATAAAAGAGTGCCGCTAACCCCGGATTATTACTCTCAGTATCGTCAGCCGATTCGACACTCGAGTTCCGTTCCGGGGTTTGATCTCTGATCGGAGCCGCACCGTTTAGGTCAACCGTCGCGTAACCGAACAGAGTGCATAAAAAGAGCGCCAGAACCTTCGTTCCACACCTGCTTTGCGTCTCGTCTGTTCGCACTGCGAACAGCACTTACCGATAGATCACTACCGCGCGCCTATTCTTACTCCACGCGGACTCATCGTGTCCGGGGTCGTCCGGGCGTTCTTCGCCGTAGCTGACCATTTCAATTTGGGATCGTCGAACGCCGGCTGAAGTTAGAAAACTACTTACTGCATTGGCGCGACGCTCACCTAATGCAAGGTTGTATTCGCGTGTACCTCGTTCATCACAGTGCCCTTCAATGACCAAACGACGATCACGATTTCGAGTCAAAATGTTCGCGTGCATCTCAAGCAGGCGCAAATCGCGAGCGGAAAGTCTCGCCTGATCTAGCTCAAAGTAAAACCTAGTCGCCAAGACTCGACCACTCGGCATGAGGGGTCGGCTACGGCTATCAAAATCGGTCGATTCTGGTTCGGCTTGAACAGGTTGCGTTTGCACCGGCTCAACATCCACAGGTGCCGCCGGTTGCGCGGCCGGCTCGGGTTCCTGTTGACTAGCGCAACCCACAAGAATCAGCGCTACCGCAACCGACAACGCCACGTTGTACCTTCTGACCTGCCTCATCGTTCCTCTCTCCTCATCAATCTATAAGCCACGAGCTGCGGACAGTGTATCGAGGTACGGCGACCAGGATGGTTCCCGGACATCTCCTGCCGACGACGGCAATTTGTACTTGACCTGACCATCGATGGATACCACCGCCAGTATACCTCGGCCCTGGTCCTGAGTCGCATATATCAACATGGTTCCGTTCGGCGCTAGCGACGGCGATTCATCCAACGACGTTTCCGTCAGCACCCGGGGATCTTCATCAGTTTCAAGATCTTGCCAAGCGATATGATAAATACCTTCACGCCGATGCACGTACACTAGATGCCGCCCGTCGGGGAGCAACCGGGCACGGGCATTGTAATCACCTTGATACGTCAGCCTTTCGGTCAACGACGTCCG
>CAJWCW010000182.1 GCA_913030615.1 uncultured Gammaproteobacteria bacterium
CCCTCCCTCTCCGCCATTCACTTCTCTAAGTGATTGATTAAATATGGAAAGTTTTCCACCTATCTTCTCGGTCTTACTGGCTGACAAGCAACCGTATACAACAGCCCCGTTATTCAAAGCCGTAGCAACCACCTTTCTTAGGAATTACCTCGGCGCTTAATTTCTGTTAGTTTCGTGATCTAAGACGTATCTGGAATCATTGAAGCGACGTTTTCACTGGGGGAGAGCGTAGGTTTATGAATACACATTAATGTTGCGCTACCAGTGATTAGACGATCCGCTTGTGGGCTACTCGCCCTGGTCGTTAGCTTCACGCTATACCAAGCTGCGACAGCGGATTCTCAGGATCTAACGACGTCTCCGACCTCATTTTCGGTCGACGCGGGATCCTCGGGCCTTGAGGTCACCGTTAGTTACGACACCACGCCCACGGGCCTGCAGACCACGGGCGCGGGTATCTCGGTTTTTTACGACAGTGCTTACCTGACTTTTGTTTCGTTCGCCATAACCTACGATGAAGATCTGACGCAAGCGACGCGCACACCGGATTCGGTCGTTGCAGACTCAGCGAATTTGGATGAAAACAGCGCGACAGATAAGCGCGCGATTATTGCCTATACCAGCTTCACCGGTGCGTGGCCGGACGAGGATGACTCGGATCGACCCCTCGAACTCTTCAAGGTCACCTTCGATGCCGCGAAAGCTAGCTGGGCTGGGGAAACGCCGATCAATCTTGTCATTACCTCGGGTGCAGGGGGCTATACGGCGTCCAACCCTACGGTGACGGTCGAATTTCATAAGTGAGACCGCGGATACCGACGGCGACGGTACGGGTAACAATGCGGACACCGACGATGACGGTGAAAGCGCCACGGAGGCGTTGAGCGATGGTTTGTTGGTGTTGCGTTATCTCTTTGGCTTTGGGGGCGACTCGTTGATCGTTGGAGCCGTCACCGCCAACGCCACCCGCACCACGGCCACCGA
This sequence comes from uncultured Gammaproteobacteria bacterium, assembly GCA_913030615.1. Taxonomy (GTDB): domain Bacteria; phylum Pseudomonadota; class Gammaproteobacteria; order Pseudomonadales; family Azotimanducaceae; genus UBA11889. The sequence goes on from CAJWCW010000182.1 coordinate 985, forward strand.
GATCGAATCGTATATTGAGTCAAGAATTACGGCCGACGGTTGAAGGAAAATTAATCGATATCCTCCGGTAACAAGCTGGCCTCTGTTACCAGGTGAAGCGGTATCCAGAGCCCTCCAAATCCGCCTACGCCGAATTCGTGGCGTGCTAAAAATCAATCCACAGCATAGCGGGTAGTCGCGTCACCGCCGATTTTTCGGCGTTCCGCCAATTCCACCAACATCTCTGTATGGCGTTCAGCTGTCAGTCGGTATTGTGTGTAGAAGATGACCGAGATGAAGCCAAGTGACGCGATAATGGGACCGTAGACGAGCCCCATGTTCATGAGCGTTTCTGGGGGGACATCTGCTGCTGTTTGGATGTGGGGTCCGACCGGCCAGTTGATCATTTGGAGGGCAAAGCCAGCGATAACGGTCCCAAGTCCACTGGTTGCTTTCGCCGAGAACGCCACGGCGGCGAAATATGCGCCTTCTTGTCGCCGACCTGTTTGGTACTCGTGCTCGTCACATACGTCCGCCATCATCGAACCGTATCCAACATTGGCCTGCGCCGTTGCGAAACCCTGGATCACCTTAACCGCAACGAGGAGAGGCAAGATGGTGTTCGTCTCGATCCCTGCGAATGAGATGGTGTCGTCATTCTCGGGAAACCAGCCAATCAGGCGCAGGACGACGGGGAGTGTCTGGAAGAATGCCCAGGCCAATCCCCCCATGATCAGACACGCTTTCTTGCCCCACCAGGCGAATAGGGGAACACAGATCGTGGTACCAAGAGCGTTGCCGATCGCGTATGCGATCAACACCGGAAGTATGATCGAGTCGTCGAGCTCCCAAAAGTACGTGAACATGTAGATATCGAGGGTCGTCGTCACACCGACCATCACGAAGACGACAAGCACACCGGTAAACAGAAACCGGAAATTCCGGTTCTTCGCGACCTCCATGAAGTCCGCGCCCATCCGCACAAATACTTGAGCCAGCGATGCACGCAGTTGGTTAGGTACCTTGGGTAGATAGGGAATGATCGACCGCGTGCCCCACGCGCTCCAGAAAATGGTACCGCCCATCACGATCGCAGTAACAAGCGCCCACGGCGTATATGCCGCCGCGTTGAACCGCCCAACCTCGTCACCCATTAAAGGCGAGAAGACGAGAAAAAATGCGAGTAGCGCGAACAGGCCTCCAATGTTTGCAAAGAACTGACGGTACGCGACCAACGCCGTTCGATCCGCAACGTCTTCGGTGATTTCTGCACCAAGCGCAATGTGGGGTACGTGGTACAACGACATCATGGTTCGCGCGACATTCGTGAACACGGCGAGCCAGATAAAAAGAGCCCACTCCGAAGTCACAAGTGGAAAGAACAGCAAGAAGAAGCATAGCGACAACGGGACGAAAGATGCGTACATGAATGGATGTCGACGACCATTCTTGGACTGCCAATGGTCTGAAATGGATCCGGCAAAAACGTCGGATGCGGCATCGATCATCACAGCGATACCAATGGCCGATCCAGCGAGACCGGGGCTCATGCCGAGAATTTGGCTGTAATAAAAAAGCAGGAAAAAGCCAAGGCCCTGTCCGAAACAACCCTCTCCCGCTTGACCGATCCCGAAAGCAAATTTGAATTTGAAGGAGAGTTTTTCGGATTTCATGTTTTGACCATCTACTTCACTTCGGAAAAAATGCTCTTAACCGGAGCAACCGCACGGTCATATTAGGGGGAACCGGCCTAGAAAGAAATGCGAAGGGTCACGCGGGCGGACACTGGGTCGATCGGGTGAAACATCACGTCATCAACGCCTTCAAGTTCGTCTGCTAATCGGGTTTCGTAATAATAGGCGATGTCGTTAACTTCCCGATTAAAAAGGTTGTCGAGCTCCAAGCCAACCTCCCACCGTCCGACCGTGTAGTTAAAACTCGCGTTCACAATGGTTGTTGATCCCTCTCGCACTTGGTTGCGAGGGCGAGAAACACTCCGATGGAAAAACGACGGAAGACGGGACGCATAGACTTTAATTTCTAACTAAAATATAGGGTATATAGCGTTATAAATCATATAGTTATTGACAATACGTAATTAAATACGTATCAACAAATTCGACGTATTCAGTCCCCACGGGACGCGTTCAAATATACGCGCCATGAAGAATTACTGTCTGCCTAACATTATCTATTTCCGGTATTTGAAAACAACGTACTTCGCAATCGTTCAACTTGTAACCAGAAATAACAGTTGACCCCGTGCCTTATATGTAAGGTACTCCGCAGTTCGCGTCGTATTTCGGGGAGGATACAAACATGGCGGAAGCAGTCACGGCCGCGGACGGCCCAATCGCGGTCACTGGGTCAAGCGGCTACATCGGTTCTTGGATCGTCCAGGATCTTGCCGAGCAGGGTTACACCGTGCGGGCCTGCGTGCGCGACGTGACCCAAACCGACAAGGTTGACCATCTACTCGCAATGAATGATTCAGACCTCCCGGGCCAAGTTGAGCTCGCCAGTGGCGATCTCTTCAACCCAGGTAGCTACGACGACGCCTTTAAAGACTGCAGTGCGGTCCTACACGCCGGTGCCACCGTCGGTTATAACCGAGAGACACCGCAAGAGGTCTACGACGGCTGCTTCACCGAAGTGGAACATGTACTTGAGTCGGCAATTAGAGGCGGCGCATTAAAGCGATTTGTGTTTACCAGCTCGTTCGCCGCGGTCGGACATCCGCGACCCGAGGGTTACGTATTCACCGAAAGCGATTGGTGTGGTGACAACCTCGAAGGCTATCGGGGGGCCTGGACTGAAGACAATATCCCCAAGAATCGAGACATCGCCTACGCGATGGCTAAAGCACGAGCCGAACGCATGATGTACGAGATGGCTGAGAAAGATGGCAGTTTTGACGCCATGGCCATCCTTCCATTGCACGTTATCGGTCCCCTCATGTGCGCCAATCACGACCAAGGCTGGAGTTGGCAGAACTGCATGAAGTTCATGTGGTTAGGCAAAGAGTATAAGAAGTCCAGAGGCGGTCGGATGCTCTGGAACAACGTCGATGTTCGCGACGTCGGCCGAGCTCATCGCCTGTGTGCTGAAAGCACGAACGCGAAAAACGGATCGCGCTACATCTTGTCAGCATCCGACCCAACCGGGGAACTCTTTACCTGGCAGATGCAAGCAAAAATGCGAGAACTGTTCCCCGACATCGCCGAGGTGGGCGGTGAAGAAATGGACGGCACCGAGCCGGCGGAACACACCTACGACTCGCCCCGCTCGTATTGCACGCTCGCGATTGACGAATTAGGTCTGGAGACTTATTCAATCGATGAGACCATTAAGGCGACCGGGAATTCCTACATCAAGCTTGGCTTAGTACCGGGCTGAGGCCTTTGTGTGAAACGACTCAATACCAGCGTTTCCCTCACGCCAGGTAGCGCTCAACCGGGCAACTTAGGATAGACGTGGCTGCGGCGCTCAGCTTCTC
>CAJWCW010000183.1 GCA_913030615.1 uncultured Gammaproteobacteria bacterium
GTCATCTGCGGTCGAGAAGACCTGCTGCTTCTTCGCGGGAATGGTGGTGTTCTTGTCGATGAGCGTGCTCATGACTCCTCCCAGCGTTTCGATACCCAACGATAACGGCGTCACATCAAGTAACAGCACATCTTTAACGTCGCCGGATAGCACGGCTCCCTGGATTGCCGCTCCCATGGCAACGGCTTCATCCGGGTTCACGTCCTTTCTCGGTTCTTGCCCGAAAAATCCACTGACTTTTTCTTGGACCAATGGCATACGGGTCTGTCCGCCGACCAAGATCACGTCATCAATATCTCCAACCTTTAAACCCGCATCGTCAATCGCCGTCCGGCACGGTCCGATGGTTCGCTCGACTAGATTTTCAACCAACGCCTCCAATTTAGCCCTTGTGACTTTAACCACGAGGTGTTTCGGACCGGTGTTGTCCGCCGTTATGTATGGCAGGTTGACCTCAGATTCCTGACTGGTCGAAAGTTCGATCTTGGCTTTCTCCGCCGCTTCTTTTAGTCGTTGTAAAGCTAACGGATCACTATGCAGGTCTACCCCATTTTGCTCTTTGAATTCATCGGCCAGATAGTCAATCAACGTAAGGTCGAAATCTTCGCCGCCCAGAAACGTGTCGCCGTTCGTTGAAAGCACTTCAAACTGATGTTCACCGTCAATTTCGGCGATCTCTATCACCGAAACATCAAACGTCCCGCCGCCAAGATCGTATACTGCGATCTTCGAATCCCCACGCTGTTTGTCCATCCCATATGCTAGTGCAGCCGCGGTTGGTTCATTAATGATTCGGCGAACTTCAAGTCCGGCAATCCTGCCGGCGTCTTTGGTAGCCTGTCGTTGTGAATCATTGAAGTATGCCGGCACGGTGATCACCGCCTCAGTGACCGAATCACCCAGAAATTCTTCAGCAGTCCTTTTCATTTTCTTGAGAACTTCGGCGGACACTTGCGGCGGCGCAATTTGTTCGTCTTTCGCTTGCACCCAAGCATCGCCATTGCTTGCTTTGACAATTTGATAGGGGACCATCTTGATGTCCCGCTGCACCACTTCGTCGTCGAACTTACGTCCGATCAACCGTTTAACAGCAAACAACGTGTGGTCGGGGTTCGTCACGGCCTGTCGTTTCGCACTTTGTCCAACGAGCACTTCACCCTTATCCGAATACGCCACAATAGACGGCGTGGTCCGGTCCCCTTCGGCATTCTCGATCACTCGGGCATCGGTACCATCTACAACGGCTACGCACGAATTTGTCGTCCCGAGGTCAATTCCTATAATTTTTGCCATGTTTAACCTATTACCGGCGTCGCTTTCTCAGCATAACGCTCACGCTTCCTAGTAACCTGAAATATTGGTCCAATTCCCCAAGTTTCAAGGGCTCAAGGTGCCTTTTTTGGCTCCGACATATCTTTCGCCACCAACACACGGGCCGGACGAACAAGCCGGTCATTGAGTGTGTAACCCTTTTGAATGACTTCCAGGACGGATCCGGGTTCTGCGTCTGGGTTTTCGAGCATGCTCATCGCTTCGTGATACTCGGGATCAAACGGTTCGCCAGTCGGATCAATCGACTTTATCCCAACTTTCTGCAGTACATCGGTAAAAAGCCTGAATGAAAGTTCAACACCTTCTAGCGTGGCGTGAACTGACCCGTCATTTTCTTGACCATCATCCGCAACCGTCTCCACCGCTTTTTCAAAGCTATCGAGCACGGGTAAAAGCTTTTCGGTCAAACTCTCGAGTGCATATTTATGCGCGTTCTCAACTGCCTTGTCGGCACGTTTCCGGATGTTGTCGGCCTCCGCCACGGCTCTTAAGGCTCGATCTTCTGCATCGGCCAACTGTGCCCGAACCTCCTCGAGCGCCATCTCCGGCGAAGTCTCTGCGGATTCATCCACGGCAGCTTCGTCGTCGAGTGCACCAGGGTTAACCTCGTCGGACGACGTGTTGGGATCTACCGTAGACCCCGAAGCGTTTTCGTCGGATTGCAAAACTGGAGATTCCTCACCGGACTCTACGCCCGAGTCTTTTTCTTCTGCCATACCCGTCTTTTCACCGTTATCGAAAACGTCATATGCGGTCGACTGACCGAAAAATCAATGCCTTCCGTAATCCAGTGCAGAGCCTAAAAGACGAGCGGTCAGGTCGACCAACGGAATCACCTTCTGATAGGACATCCGGGTGGGACCGATCACGCCAAGCACTCCGGCAATCTCGCCGTTCACCTCGTACGGCGCCGTTATAAGACTGTATTCATCGAGTGGCCGATAACCAGACTCCTCTCCGATGAACAGCTGTACACCATCTGTCTCCAAACAACGATCCAGCAAATGTACGATCGCGTTCTTCTCTTTGAAGGCATCGAGCAAGCCCTGAACTTCCTCTGAAGAACTGAGAAAACCCATCAAGTTGCGTTCACCGGATACCACGTAATCGTGTTCGTCCTCTCGTACGAATGTTTTCGATGCCATATCGAGCGCCGTCTGCATGAGTTCATCCACCCTCTGCTTATCATCGCTCATGCTTTCAAGAACGCCATTACGTATGGACATCAGCGAACGGCCACCAAACTGACGATTGATAAAGTTCGCGGCCTGAGTCAATTCAACATCCGAATACTCGCGTTCAGTATCTACCACGCGGTTCTGCACTTCCCGCTCATTTACCACCAAGATCGCCAACACCCTATTACCCGAGAGCGGCAGAAACTCGACTTGCCTAAGTTCGACCTGTTCGGGACGCGGCATCGTGACCAAGCCGGCGAGGTGCGAAACTTGGGAAAGGATATTCGATGCCGATTCCACAAGTTCGTTTGGAGACATACGGGTATGGAGTCCTTCTCGTAGGTACTGCACCGATGCCGCTTCGAGTGGCTGTACCGAGATCAGGCTATCGACAAACAGACGAAGCCCTCGGTGCGTCGGCACCTTTCCAGCAGAAGTGTGTGGAGACCGGACCAGTCCGCGCATTTCAAGGTCCGACATGATGTTGCGTACAGTTGCCGGACTGACCGCGATCGCAGTCGTTTCCGACAACGTCTTTGAACCAACCGGCGTGCCTTGCTCCAGATATTCTTCTACGAGAAGTTTAAAAAGGTGTTGCTCGCGGTCCGCAATCGCGAACGTGTCCCGGATTCCATCGTTCAATCGTTGGTGTTTTTCTGCACGTGTCATGACTACCGAAGATTAATGTAAATCCAAGAGGACGTCGGCTACTCTAGCACAGTAGAAACTGCTGATTGCGACGTGCTGACGCAACTCAACATCCAGAACTTTGTCCTAGTCGAAAACCTAGAGATCACCTTCGATTCAGGCATGACGGTGTTAACGGGCGAGTCCGGCGCGGGCAAATCGATCCTACTTGGAGCCCTCGGTTTGGTCTTAGGAGCGCGGGCGACAAAGCGCGTCATTCGCACAGGTGCTGAACGCTGCGAAGTCAGTGCAGAATTTTCCATCGAAGATAATGAGATCGCGCAGTCGTATCTAGCGCAACTCGATCTCCTCGATGCCAATGCGCCCCACCATTGCCTCGTTCGGAGGGTGGTACGAGGGGATGGACGTTCCCAAGCGTACATCAACACCTCACCCGTAAATCTGAGTGTCCTTGCGGAATTATGTTCTCCATTAATTGAAATACACGGTCAGCATCAGCACCAGCGCTTGCTTGATCGGCACACACAGCTGGCCTGGCTTGACGATTACGGTGTCAACAATACGATTCGAGAAACCGTCAGCAACGCCTTTTCACTTTGGCATACCGCTAAGAAGGAACTGGAAACGCTTCAGCTAAACACCCAAGCAACCACGGCACGTTCGGATTTACTTCAATACCAAATCGGGGAACTCAAATCTCTCGGACTCAGCGAAGGCGAAGTGGAGCAGCTTGATGCTTCCTACAAGCGTCTCGTACAGGCCAAAGATATTAGATTACGGATCTCCAAAATCGACGAATCCATCCTCGAGCGCCTGTTACCGGAAACCGGTCAATGGAACCGCGAGCTACACGAAATTGACGATGACCATAACGCCCTAGTAACTGCCCGCGAACTCCTTAATTCGTCGGAAATCCAGCTGCTCGAAGCCCAAAACGAATTGCGCGTATATTCGGAAACGTTAGAGATCGACGAGCAAGGGCTCGCCGATCTAGAACAGCGTCTCACGGCTATCCATGATGTGTCGCGCAAACACCGTGTTAAAGCAAACGAATTGGAGACTCGTCAAAAAGAATTGGAGTCCGAACTCGGTACCCTATCCGGCGATCAGCAGCGGTTAAATACGCTCTCGCAGAAAGTGGCCGGGCACAAAAAAATGTTTCAAAAACACGCCTCGATACTTTCCTCGGCCCGAAGGAAACACGCCGTCCCGTTCCAACGGGACGTTTGCGGTACCCTCGATACACTCAACCTACCCGGCGTCCGCCTTACCCTTGACTTTGTCGACGCGGAATCC
>CAJWCW010000184.1 GCA_913030615.1 uncultured Gammaproteobacteria bacterium
CGTGACCACGGGCGCTCAAGTCATCGTTGACATGTTAGTCAATGCTGGCGTGCGTCACGTCTTTGGCATCGTCAGCATCCACAACATGCCCATCGTCGACGCGATCAGTCGCACCGACGATATCGAATTCATCACCACTCGCCACGAACAAAGCGCCGCGCACATGGCCGATGGCTATGCCCGGGCGACAGGGTCGATGGGTGTTGCCTGCGGGAGTACAGGGCCCGGTACCACCAACATGATGACGGGGCTGTATGAAGCGAGCTACAGCTCCTCAAGGCTTTTGGTCATTACCGGTCAGACGGAAACCAGTTTTTACGGCAAGGGCAAGGGCTACGTCCACGAGGCCGAACAGCAGAAGCCCATGCTGCAGTCTGTGGCTCGTGCGGTTGCATCACCACGCTACATCCACGAAATCGGACCCATGCTCAAGACCGTCATCGACTCGATCCATACAGGCCGCCCGCAACCTGGCGCCATTGAAGTACCCATTGATCTGCAATACGCGGAGTCCTCCGAAGCCCTCCCCCCATTGACGATGCCAACAGCGATGGCACCGGATCCCGACGCGCTGACCCATGCAATTTCATATATTCGAAAAACAAAGAAACGCGCGATTCTCGTCGGAGGCGGTATCTCCACCATGGAAGCTAGAAATGCGCTGACTCAATTTGCCGAGAACATTGACGCCCCCGTTTTAACCACGCTAAACGGTAAAGGCTCAATCCGAAGTAATCACCCTCTCCATATGGGTTCAAGCTTGATGCACCCGCCACTACGTGAAGTGCTAAACGACGCGGACGTGTTGATCGCGATCGCGACCCGATTTCAGGCTGGTACCGGGGGTATCAAGGTTAAGATCCAGCTGCCGCCGCTCGTGCACATCGACATTGATCCAAGAAATATCAATCTCAATTTCAGTTCCGTCGTCGGCCTCGTCAGCGATGCCGAATTGGCCCTCCGGAATCTAATTCAAGCGGACATCCCGAAAGGCGATGCCGAATTCCGTCAATCGATGCAATCCGTAGCCCATGGCGCACGCACCCTATTCCGTGAACGCATTGGTCCAGATCATGCCCGTGTGCTCGACACCTTCACGAAATACATGGGCGAGGACGTTATCTTCGTGCGAGACAGCACAATTCCCGGCTACAACTGGGGCAATGGACTGTTGCCGATTGACCACCCACGCGGATACATCTTCCCGACGTCGGGCGCGATCGGACCGGGATTGCCGCTGGGGATGGGCGTGGCCATGGCGACTAATCAAAAAACCATCGTGATGCATGGTGACGGCGGTCTCATGCTCCACATTGGGGAGCTTGCAACCGCAGCCCAGTACCAGATTCCTATCGTGATCGTCGTATTCAACGACGGCGGCTACGGCATCCTACGTGGACTGCAGGCCAGGCGATTCGATGGCCGTTTTAGCGGCACCGAACTCCACACCCCTGACTTCGTCATGCTTGCTAAAAGTATGGGCGTGACTGGCCTCTACGCGGATAACGCGGAAGAATTGGAGGGCCAGCTCGAAACCGCGATGTCGATGAACGGTCCCGTGCTTGTCGAATTAAACGCACACAACATGGAGCCCATCCAGGGTGTCGTTCGTGCACCCAACCGCTAGGCCGATATCGGAGATTCCAGCGGATCAAATTTCTGTCCAAGAAAGTGTGGTTATCGGCAATGCCGGCACGCGAGACCTCACGGGAGATCTCTATGTACCTCCTCCGGAAGATGACCTACGACCTGCAATCGTAGTCCTCCACGGAGGCGGATGGTGGAAGGGCGCGTCTCGGAGCGTCAGGGGGTTCGGCGAGCTCCTCAGCCGCGCAGGTTTCGTGTGCCTATGCGTATCGTATCGCCTATCCGGAGAATCGCAGTGGCCGGCGCAAATCGAGGACGTGAAGTGCTCTGTCCGATACTTGAAAGCTTGCCATCAAGAGCTTGGGGTCGATCCGGATCGAATCGGGGTGACGGGCGACTCCGCCGGCGGACACTTAGCGCTAATGGCCGCCGTACCGTCAGATTTCGATGGTGTTGGTGGACACCAAGCCCATTCCAGCGAGGTCAAGGCAGTCGGAGCAATGTATAGCCCCACACAATTGCGACGGCAACAATCGAACGCCGCATCGACAAGGTTGCTGGGTCCCAACGCGGGTGACGACGACTATCGAAGAGCGAGCCCAATTTGTTACGACCTCACGAACTTTCCGCCCTGCCTACTCATCCATGGCTCAGAAGATCCCGGTGTACCGCTCACCCAAACCACCGCTTTCTACGAAAAACTGTCGCAACTCGGCCGTTCCGTCGAGCTACATATCTTTTCGGGCGAAGGACACGCTTTTGATCGCCAGAGTACGACCAAAGACGGCATGGTCGACGTCGCCGATCCGTCGTCTGTCTATGGCACGACCGTGGTTGGGCTGATCGCCCTATTTTTTGCGAAGTACCTTTCGAAGGACGATCGTGCTTGAGCTTGGAGTAATCGCTGACGACCTCACCGGTGGCGTGATGGTGGCAAGCCTGCTGGAACGGGAAGGCGTTCGTTGTCCGCTCGTCACTTCTGTCGAGGCACTCGCCAAGCTCGACGACGATGCAGAGGCCGTCGTCATCGGTCGAAAAATTCGTTTGTCCCCGCATGATCAAGCGGTTGCGGATGCTAGCCGATCCGCCCAAGGACTTCTCGCCAGGCAGGCGAAACGGATTTACTACAAATACAGTGCGCTCTTCATGTCGACCGAGAAGGGCAATATCGGCCCCATCTCGGAGAAGCTGATGACATTAACCGGAGCCGACCATGTCCTGTTTTGTCCGAAATGGCGCAATGCAACCGTGTATCTGGGAAGACTCTTTGTGAATGACAAGATGTTGCATGAAACGGCGACAAGCCGTGACCCCGTCACACCCATGACCAACTCCAATCTCGTGGAAGTGCTGCAGTCACAGAGTCAGGTCGACGTAGGCCTTCTACCCCTCCGCGTTTTGTACAGTGCGAAACCCACCGCCGAGGAGTTTCTCGCGGAACGGATAAGCAACGGCACGCCATTTTTCATCGTGGATGCAATCGAGAGCGAGCACCTCACCCGCGTCGCTGAACTCGTCGCCGATTCACCGTTGTCAACGGGCGCGGATGAATTACCGATATTCCTCGCTCGCCACTGGCAACAGGGACAACGTAAAAACAAGCCGCGGACGCTGCTGCCACCTGCACCGGGATACGAGGCCGTACTCGCCGGTAGTTGTAGCCCCAAGTCGAACCGTCAGCTCAATGCATTCGAACAGCAGCACCCCTTGTTCAGGGTCGATCTGCTGCAAGCGGCAAAGGATCCAAATACGATCGACAACATTATTCAATGGGCAGCGGACAAGCTGATAGAGGGCCCGGTCGGTATCGCTACAACGACTGATCATGCCGGCGTGCAACGGGCTCAGACAGTACTAGGCCGACAAGGCGCATCGGACCTAGCGGAAGATATCTTCAGTCGCCTATCCACGGATCTGCACAAGCTCGGTGTCCGTAAATTCGTGGTGGCCGGCGGTGAAACATCGGGAAAAGTCATTGGCGCTCTCGGGATCGACCAGCTTGAGGTCGCATCGTTTGACTATTTAGGTGGTGGTTATTGCCACGCAGGTGGCGTCGACCCAATATCGCTTGTGACTAAGGCCGGCGGTGCGGGTGAAGAAGATTTCTACGTAGCTGCACTGCACCGCATGCGAGCCGCCGACGCCGCAGGTAACTAATTCATTATTCAGGGGAGAAACAAGTGACACGCGAATCCGAAGAAGCAAGCCTGCGCAAAGAGTTGGTGGCCCAATACCAACGACTAGCCGACCTTGGTCTAAACGAACTTTCTTCGGGCAATCTCAGCGCTCGGCTCGGCGAAAACATGTTGATCTCGGCAAACGGAGCGAAAGCAGAAACCATCGCGGTCGATACGATTGTCGAGGTTTCGCTGGACGGCAACTGGGAGGGCGAACGTAGGCCTTCATCCGAATGGCGGATGCATGCGGCCATATACAAAATGCACGAGGAAGCGAAAGCCATTGCGCACACTCACTCCGATTATTGTGTTGCCCTAGCATGCAACCTGATGCCGCTACCCGGATTCCATTATTTGGTCGGTGTTTTTGGCGGTAATGACGTGCCGTGCATTCCTTATTCCACCTTCGGCTCTCAGGCGCTTGCCGACGACGCTGCGCCGGCCCTCACCGACCGCATCGCGTGTTTGCTTGGCAATCACGGCATGATCGCACGCGGGAACAACGTTCAGCATGCCGTCAATATGGCGTACCGCCTGGAGATCATGTGTCGGCAATACCTACTCGCA
>CAJWCW010000185.1 GCA_913030615.1 uncultured Gammaproteobacteria bacterium
AAGGGCATAGTGACCGCCTCTCTCGCTGCGATTCTCGAGGCGAGATCTCTCAAAGTTAACATTCTCAAGATGGATCCATACATCAACGTGGATCCAGGAACCATGAGCCCATTTCAGCATGGTGAGGTGTACGTTACTGGGGACGGTGCGGAAACGGACCTAGATCTCGGGCATTACGAAAGGTTTATTCGCGGTCGGATGAGCCAGCGCAACAATTTCACGACGGGAAGCGTGTACGCGGAAGTTCTAAAGAAAGAACGACGAGGCGACTATTTAGGCGGCACGGTACAAGTTATTCCGCACATCACAGATGAGATCAAAAGCCGAATTCTCTCGGTGGCCGAAGGTTACGACGTCATTATTGTGGAAACGGGAGGCACGGTAGGCGACATAGAATCGCAACCTTTTTTAGAAGCAATCAGACAATTGCGCCTCGAAGTGGGGGCCCGACAGACGCTATTTATCCACCTAACGCTGGTCCCTTATGTCGTGTCTTCTGGAGAAATAAAGACAAAACCGACCCAGCATTCGGTTAAAGAATTGCGATCGATCGGTCTACAACCAGATGTCTTGATTTGTCGGTGTGAGGACAGGGCCGTGCCGAAGTCCTCGCGCGATAAGATTGCACTGTTCACAAACGTTGAAGAACGAGCGGTGATTTCGCTGCAAAATGCGGAGACCATTTACCAAGTTCCGCTGATTCTGAACGATCAACAACTGGACGACATCGTGGTTGAAAAGCTAGGGCTCGATTGTCCGATCGCCGACTTGGCTGAGTGGCACGATGTGGTTGATGCACTTATTCACCCAACCCGGTCGGTTGAAATCGCCATAGTAGGAAAATATCTAGACCTACTGGATGCATACAAGTCGTTGATAGAAGCCATTTCGCATGCGGGCATAGCGACGCGGACCGACGTGGTGATCCGTTACGTTGATGCTGAAGAAATAGAGACTGATGGCACGCAGGCGTTAGAAGATGTCCATGCCATATTAGTTCCAGGCGGTTTTGGACAGCGTGGTTTCGAAGGCAAGATACGAGCGGCTGGTTATGCGCGCGAACACAAAGTGCCGTACCTTGGGATTTGTTATGGGCTGCATGCCGCAATCATCGAATTTGCGCGCAACGTGTTGGGTATAGAAGGTGCCCATTCGACCGAGATTAATCCGAATACAAAAGACCCCGTTATCGGGTTGGTAACGGAGTGGCGAGATCAGAAAGGCGTCGTTGAACATAGAAACGTAGATGACGATTTAGGCGGGACAATGCGTTTAGGAGAACAGGCTTGCGCGCTCAAAGATGGCTCGATCGCACGGGCGATGTACGGAAACAGTGTCGTGCATGAGCGTCATCGGCATCGATACGAAGTTAACAACCAATATGTCGATCGGCTTGAGTCTTCTGGAATGTCGGTCGTTGGTCGCAGTCACTCAGATGATCTTGTGGAAATGATCGAGATTCCGGGGCACGGTTGGTTTGTCGCGTGTCAGTTTCACCCGGAATTCAACTCGTCGCCAAGAGATTGTCATCCGTTATTTCGCGGATTTATCGAAGCGGCTAATCAACATACAGAACACGCCAATGATGAAGTCTCCGTGGAAGCTGCAGCGAGTTAATCTGTGGTCCGGAACCGGATAAAATAACGAAGGTCTGTGTATGGAACTTTGTTCATTTGATGTGGGCAATAACGATCCTTTCTTCCTGATCGCTGGCCCATGTGTCATCGAAAATGAAGCGTCTGCTCTAGAAACATCCGAGCAACTTCGGGAGATCGCGCGTTCGCTCGGGATACATTTCATCTATAAAAGCTCGTTCGATAAAGCCAATCGTTCCTCCCATGAAAGTTATCGGGGCCCGGGCCTCGAAGAAGGACTGCGTATTCTTCAAAGGGTGCGGGATGAAATTGAGGTTCCGGTACTCACGGATGTACATGAGGATACGCCTCTCGACGAAGTCGGCAGCGTCGTTTCGGTTCTTCAGACGCCGGCGTTTCTCTGCAGGCAAACTAACTTCATACAAAATGTTTGTGCCCAGGGTTTGCCCGTGAATATCAAGAAGGGGCAGTTCTTGGCGCCACTCGATATGTGCAATGTGGTTAACAAGGCTAAAGCGGGAGGCAACGAGCAGGTGATGGTTTGCGAACGCGGTGCGAGTTTTGGGTATAACAATCTGGTATCCGATATGCGTTCGCTCGCCCTGATGAGACAAACCGGTTGTCCCGTCGTTTACGATGCCACGCATTCGGCACAGATGCCTGGTGGTCTCGGCGATAAGTCGGGTGGTCAACGAGAAATGGTTCCCGTATTAGCCCGCGCTGCAATAGGAGCCGGCGTCGCAGGGTTGTTCATGGAGACGCATCCTCGTCCGGATGAGGCCCTCTCAGACGGCCCTAACTCGTGGCCGTTAGACCTCATGGAGCCATTACTCGAAGAACTTCGTGAAATAGACGCTGTTATCAAGTCGCGTGGATACATAGAACAGCAGATTTCATGAGCCGGATCAGTGCGATCCACGCTTGGGAGGCATTTGATTCACGGGGGAGTCCTACAGTCGCTGTCGACGTAATGCTCGACAGCGGTGATTCGGGATACGCAATGGTACCTTCGGGGGCTTCGACAGGATCCCGTGAGGCGGTTGAGTTGCGCGACGGTGACGTAGACCGATTGGGGGGCAGGGGCGTTCTTCGAGCTATCGAACGGATTGAGGGGGAAATTTCAGCGGCGCTCCTAGGCCTCGACGTGAATGATCAGACACGGATTGACGGCGTAATGATCGAGCTCGACGGAACCAAGAATAAAGAGCGGCTTGGAGCGAATGCGATTCTTGGAGTGTCTCTCGCTGCTTCTCGAGCAGCAGCTTGTTCCCGCAATCTTGAATTGCATCAATATCTTACGGAATTGTATGGCCCCGCGGACGTGCGTATGCCGGTACCGATGATGAACATTCTCAACGGAGGGGCTCATGCGGATAACAACGTTGATATACAAGAGTTCATGATCCAACCGGTATCGATGACAACGTTTCGCGACGCGCTTTGTGCAGGAGTCGAAATATTTAATGCATTGAAAGTGCTACTTGCCGAAAAAGGACTTGCTACGAGCGTTGGAGACGAGGGCGGGTTCGCGCCTGATTTGGAGTCAAATATTGCGGGGTTCGAATTGATCGAGGAGGCAATCTCACGCTCGGGGTACCGGGTGGGGAAGGACGTGTTTCTGGCAGTCGACTGCGCCGCGAGTGAATTCTTTCATGATGGGTCATATCACCTAGCGGGTGACGATCGCATATTTACTAGCAGGGATTTCTGCGGATACCTTGAAGAACTCACGAATCAATTTCCAATTGCTTCTATTGAAGACGGTATGGACGAAAATGATTGGCACGGTTGGCGCCTTCTAACAGATTGTCTTGGAAATCGGATTCAGTTAGTTGGCGATGACCTCTTTGTCACCAATACCGAAATTTTGGCACGTGGCATCGGAGAAGGAATCGCCAACGCGATCCTCGTCAAATTGAATCAAATCGGCACTCTTACAGAGACACTCTCGGCGATTCGTATGGCGCATGACGGCGGATACTCGGTGATCGTTTCGCATCGCTCAGGCGATACCGAGGATACATTCATCGCCGACTTGGCGGTTGCAACTGGGGCAGGGCAAATCAAAACGGGATCTTTATCTCGGTCCGAACGCGTGGCGAAATATAACCGTTTGTTACGTATCGAATCGTCCCTCCATGACAGTCGGTACTTGGGCCTGGCTGAATTCCAAGGTATGGAAACGTAGATGCGTTTCTTTGCGATTGTCAGCGGCGTTCTTTTTTTCGCCCTCCAATACAACTATTGGTTCGGGAAGAGTGGGTACTTTGAAGTACAGATACTTGCCGATCAGGTTGAGCAACAAGCTCAACTTAATCATCGTCTTCGCGAGCGGAATCGTATCCTTCGCACAGAAGTTGATGGGTTTCGAGACGGTTTAGAAGCTGTGGAAGCGTATGCCCGCTCGGATCTAGGGATGGTCGCGAAAGGAGAGACGTTCTATCTCGTTGTAGAACCGGCAAGCGACAGGTAGGTGGTCGAGCGAAGCCTCTTCGAGGGTGCTAATGCGCGTTGGTCCCGAGCGATCGTCTCGGCGGGTCGCGGAAGGATTCGCGAGCGATTGGACAATACTAGGGTATTCGAACAGTTGGCTCTCGTGCCGACAGGCGGAGGAGAACACGTCTTTCTTGAAATTGGAAAGTGGGGTCGGAGGTCACTTCCGACGACGGGT
>CAJWCW010000186.1 GCA_913030615.1 uncultured Gammaproteobacteria bacterium
AATATGGCGGAAGAGGTAGGAGTCGAACCCACCAGACGCCTGTTAAGCATCTCAACGGCTTTGAAGGCCGCGCGCCCCACCGGAGACGATACTCTTCCAACGACGATTAGACGTTAATCACATGCGTCGTGCCAGTGGAGGTCTTTAGGTAAGTACCTGGTTCGCCGTTCCCACGATTTGTCGTGAGTCTCCGTCACGCCGGGTGAACCCTTTACGGTCGAAATATTCGAGAATTTCGATAACGACATTGCGGCCGACGCCGGTCGAATCGCGAAAGGCTCGAACGGTGAAATCGTCGTGTTCGGCTAGATCGATTGCAGTTTGCGTCAGTTGCGCAATCTGATCCGGAAGGTAGTAACGATTTGTAGAGATCTGAATACACAACCGAAATTTTGCTAGCGCGGGCATTTCCTTCTCGAGTTTTGATAGGGGTATGTCCAGTTGTTTAGCTAAATCTCCCGAGCTTGGAGGCTGCGTCTGGTCCAACAATGGTTTTACTTTTTCGAACAGTTCGACCACCGCTAGCGGGACGTTCGCGTGATGGTGTGCGAGAGCATAACGACCACCCTTCAACTTGATCGTCCCGTCGTCCACGGCACAAGCGAGAACAATCCGACTTGCGTCTATGGGTTGGCCGACAAGAGTCGCCAAGCTTTCAAGCTCGATACCTTCGCTGTCAGATACTAGGCGATGGTGTTCTTTCAGCGTTGCGGTGAAAGCGCTTGATTGTGTCGTGAGATACTCGTCGTGCAATACGAAATCGTTCTTGAAGGTTAACGACGGCAAGCTTCTTAGCCTATTGGCATCCGACTCAGTTAGGTTCCACGAACGACGAAACCTATCGAAATGCACGGGTTTGTGGCGACACATTTCCAACAAGGATTCAACGGGATCTTGTTGTATAGAGGCCGACCGCAAACGATTGAGCATATCTAGCCTAGCAGGGCTGCGACGGCGCGCGCTGGGTTCGTCGAGCGCGATAACAAGGCCTCCGCCCATTGTTCTCCCCAGATCGTGATCTCGGATGATGAGGGAATCGCCGACTTTGACCTGCATCTCCGACTCAACGAGCAGATCGGCAAGTTGTTCACTTCCAGGATCTGCAGCGTTACTTTCGAGCAGCGCGACTCTCCCCAGGTGATGACTTGTCGCGTGATAAATGTGGACGGGGGAACGATGTCGGACCGTTCTTGGAAAGTCACGCAAGACCGAAAGTTGAACCGTTACGTTTGATGTCGGGAGATGCACTACATTTTTTGTAATCCAATCGCCGCGTTGTACTTTCTCGGCTTCGACGCCAACTAGATTCATCGCCGTTCGATCTCCAAACTCTGCTTTTGGCGCGGATTGATTCTGCACGTGCAGGCTGCGTACTCGGACAGGGGTTGCGTCAGCCCCCAAAACGAGTTGGTCGTCGACGGCGCATTGGCCTTCGACCACCGTACCCGTGACGACGGTACCGACACCGCGTGTACTAAACGATCGATCCACAGCTAGACGAAATTCCCGTGGCAATTGATGTTTGGATGAATGTTCTGCTGCGGCGGTTGCTAGGGCGTCGCGCAGGATATCGATCCCCCGACCATCCTCGGACGAGACGGCGATGATGTTTGCTGTCTCCAAGAAAGAACCCTCAACGAAGGCATTTATTTCGTCCCGTCGATTGTTAACGTCTAGTTCGCTAACCCGATCAATCTTGCTTAGCGCAATAGTTCCGCGCTTTAGGCCCAGCAGTGAAAGAATTTGCAGGTGCTCTCGTGTTTGCGGCATGACGCCATCGTCCGCGGCGATTACTAGGAGCGCATGTTGCATACTGGCGACGCCTGCGACCATGTTGTGGATGAAGCGATGATGTCCGGGGACATCCACAAAGCCGATGCGGTGGCCGCCCAAGTCTGAGTACGCGAATCCCAAATCGATAGTTAAACCACGTTCTTTTTCTTCAGCAAGGCGGTCCGTGTCGGTACCGGTGAGCGCACGCACGATTGATGTCTTGCCGTGATCGACGTGACCCGCGAGCGTAACGATCATGTGAGATCTTCCAGCGCGCGAATCAGCTCCTCCATCGGTTCCGCCCCGCGAAGATCGAGCAACAAGGTGTCGTCTTGTACTCGGCCTATGACGGGGGGATTGAGGTTACGAAGTTTGGATACCAGACTTCGCATCTCTCGAGGTACGGCGTGGGAGATTTGTATCGCGAGGCTGTCGATGAGTCGGTCAGGTAGGGCACCACTACCGATCTGCGTTTTGCTGTCGACGACTTCGACGGTGAAATCGTCGAGTTGTTCGTGGAGCAATTTGGAGAGTACTTTGCCACGATGCGCCAACGTCTTCTGCGGTAGGGTGAGCGTTTGTAAAAGCGGAATTTTTTCGCGTGTGGTGTCGGGGTCTTCATACGCTTTTAGAGTCGCGTCTAAGATTGCCAAAGTGATTTTGTCGGCGCGCAACGCGCGTTTGAGTGGGTTTTCTTTGATTCGCTCGATGAGCGCAATTGAACCGACAATGATTCCGGCCTGGATACCTCCCAGTAGCTTGTCGCCAGAGAACGTAACAACGTCGGCTCCTTGGTCAAGGACTTCGCGCGGCGTCGGTTCATGAGGTAATCCGAAACGCGCGAGATCAAATAAAGCCCCACTGCCGATGTCTTCGATGACGGGTAAACCGCTTTGCTCGCCAAGTTCTTTGAGGTCCCGCGTTGCCACCGCTTCGGTAAATCCTTCGATATGAAAATTGCTGGGATGCACTTTCAGTAGCATGGCCGTGTTTTCATCGATTGCGGTCGCATAATCCGAAAGTCGCGTTCGGTTGGTAGTGCCTATCTCAACCAATCGACATCCGGCGCGCTCCATGATGTCAGGTAAACGAAAACTTCCACCAATCTCGATCAGTTCGCCGCGGGAAACCGGTACCGATTTATTGTGCGCGAGGGTATTGAGCACGAGCAACACGGCGGCCGCATTGTTATTCACGATCGTCGCAGCTTCACAGCCGGTGAGGAGCTTGAGACGATGTTCGACTATGTTTTCGCGCTGCCCCCTGCGCCCGGTCCTTAAATCGTATTCAAGTGTGGTTGGTCTGGTTGCGACGCGAACCGCTTCCGCCATCAATTGTTCACTGAGGAGCGATCGTCCGAGATTGGTGTGAATCACCGTCCCTGTGAGGTTAAAAACGGTTTCGTAGCCGTGACCGATGTGAGTTCGCAACCATGTGGTGATCGGCTCGAGATAATGTGCGGGCTCCATCGCCCAGCTCGATAATTGCGAACGGTCTCGTTCGGATATTTGTATCGACCGGATGGCGTTGGCAACCGTGGCGACGCCCCACTGGCGCACTATGGGCGTGAGTTGCGGAGTCCGAAGTACCTGATCGACTCCAGGTAATTTGCGAAGTTGATTGTTGTTTTCGATCACCTGTAAAGCTTACCAGCATCGTTCGGCAGGAACGTTAATGCGGGTGTTGATGTTAGGCCAACGCTTTAGTGGGACGCTCAAAATGTTGGGTCTGCATCTGCTTAGTCATGGGAAATGCGATAATGTCTTCGCGTCCGAATGGGGGAGTGCGCGATGACGGATGGTAGGCGATTAGCGTTTGTTGGTCTCGGCGTGATGGGTTATCCGATGGCTGGTCATCTGGCTGCAGCTGGGCATCAGTTAGCCGTATATAACCGAACTCAAGCTAAGGCCGAGCAATGGTGTGTAGAGCACGGTGGGACGGTGGCTAATACCCCACGTGAGGCCGCGATTGGCGCCGAGATTGTGTTTATGTGTGTGGGCAACGATGACGACGTGCGAAGTGTTGCATTGTCCGACGATGGCGTCATTTCGGGTGTTGAGGCAGGGGCCATCGTCGTCGACCATACGACGGCATCGGCCGAACTCGCTGTCGAGTTAGAACAAGCGGCTAATGCAAACAACGCTGATTTTCTAGATGCACCCGTTAGTGGCGGTCAGGCAGGTGCGGAAAACGGTCAGCTCACGGTCATGCTTGGTGGGGCCGAGGCTGTATTTGCGCGTGCTGAGAACGTGATTGGCTGTTACGCCAAGTCGGCACGATTGATGGGCAGCGTGGGTGCCGGTCAGTTGACCAAAATGGTCAACCAGGTCTGTATTGCGGGCATCCTGCAGGGCCTTTCTGA
>CAJWCW010000187.1 GCA_913030615.1 uncultured Gammaproteobacteria bacterium
TTCGCATGGCTTGCAGCATTAGTGATCGGGGTGATTATGGTTGCTTCGGCGTCGTCGGCTTTCGATGTTGCCGGTCTCTCGCACGGTGTAAGACACGTCGTATACGTCCTAGTGTCCATATGCGCGTTTGGGATCGTGGTTTCGCTGCCTTTGAATTTATGGGAATTGGGACATAAGACGTGCTTATTCGCAGCACTCTTGTTGGCCATCGTTGTCCTGGTACCCGGTATTGGAACAGTGGTTAATGGTAGTAGACGCTGGATTGATTTCGGATTCTTCACTTTCCAAGCATCCGAATGGGTTAAGTTTTTAGTTCTTATCTATATCGCTGGTTTTCTTTCTCGCTCCGGCGATAAAGTGAAGCGAAGGGGCGTGGAGCTATTGCGCCCGATTCTTTGGCTCATGCCTGTTTTTATCTTAATCCTGATTGAGCCCGATTTCGGCGCACTCGTTGTTCTGTTGCTGTTAACAACCGGCTTGCTTTTCGTGGCGGGTGTGCGAATGCGGCACTTTTTGGTTGTTGCAATCTTTGTCAGTGTTGCAATGGTGGCGCTACTGGCAACTAGCTCCTATAGGGTTGAACGTTTCGCCACATTTCTTGATCCATGGGCTTCGCCTTTTGGTTCAGGTTATCAACTCACGCAAGCATTGATAGCGTTCGGTCGTGGAGAGGTAACGGGTATAGGTCTTGGAGATGGCATTCAGAAACTTTTTTACCTACCCGAGGCGCATAACGATTTTATTTTTGCCGTTATTGCGGAAGAACTTGGCCTTGTAGGAGTGGTTTTCGTAGTTGGTCTTTTGGGTTTTATTGTATTGCGTGGCTTTAGGATTGCCCGAAATGCAGTTGATGCTGATCGTGCATTCGCCGGGTATTTGGCATACGGGGCCAGCCTCTTAATAGGATCTCAGGTTCTCATTAACATCGGAGTAAATACCGGTGTTCTCCCGACGAAGGGCTTAACGTTGCCATTCATAAGTTATGGGGGGAACAGTCTTCTCGTCTGTTCAATGTTAATGGGCCTAATCCAACGCGCCAGTTTTGAAGTTTCGGCTAGAACCACTCGAGGACGCACGATTTGAGACGAGAAGTTGAAAAATCTAGCGACGTACCTGAAATGCCGCGGGTTAACAGTATTCATTTTGTTGGCGTAGGCGGTTCGGGTATGAGCGGTATCGCAGAGGTAATGTTGAACCAAGGGTACTCTGTGACGGGATCAGATATCGCGGATTCTCATGTTGTTCGTCGGCTCGTAGACATAGGCGTGCAAGTTTCTGTGGGACATGAATCTAGGAATGTCGTGGGAGCGGATGTGGTCGTTGTGTCCAGCGCGGTGGATACTGACAACCCAGAAATCGTTGAAGCTCATCGGCAGAGAATACCCGTTGTCCCTCGGGCCGAAATGCTTGGGGAATTAATGCGCTATCGACGTGGTATCGCTGTTGCTGGTACCCACGGCAAAACTACTACGACGGGGCTTATCACCAATATATTCCAGGCAGCTGGTCTTGATCCGACGTTCGTTGTCGGCGGTTTACTCAAAAGCGAAGGGCGAAACGCCAAGCTTGGCGGTGGAAAGTATTTAATTGCTGAGGCGGATGAAAGCGACGCTTCTTTCCTGTTTCTTCAACCCATGGTCACCGTGATCACGAATGTCGATCAAGACCATCTCTCAGCCTACGACCAGGATTTTGAAAAACTCAAACGAACGTTTATCCAATTTGTCCATCGATTGCCGTTTTATGGCCGTGTCTTCTTATGCTTAGACGATAAACCCGCGGTTTCATTGATGCCAGAATTGGCTAGACCAGTGTACACATATGGTCTTTCTGCAGAAGCCGATTTTTATGCCAAAGACGTGGAATACGACCAAAGCACTTGGCGGTTCACGATCGAACGTCCCGAGGAACGTACCAAATTAAACGTGGAACTTCCGTTGCCGGGGTTCCACAACGTTAGAAATGCGGTGGCAGCGGTGGCTGTTGCCACCGAAGAAGGCATCGCCGACGGCCCGATTCGACAGGGCCTGAAGAATTTTCGCGGCATTGGCAGACGGTTTGAAACACGGGAAATAACGGTTAGAGAAAAACACCTAACCCTAGTCGACGACTACGGTCATCACCCGACAGAGCTTGAGAACGTGCTCGATACGGCACGTCGCGTTTGGCCTTCAAGACGGTTGCTCATGGTCTATCAGCCGCATCGATATACGCGAACGCGCGATTTATACGACGACTTTGTCCGGGTTCTTTCTGAGGTTGATGCACTCATATTGATCGAGATTTACTCAGCGGGAGAACAGGAGATACCCGGAGCCACCAGCAAGAATTTAGCGGCGGGAATACGGCAAAGGGGTGGCGTCAACCCGATAGTTGTATCGGATCCTAACGAAGCGCGTGAGATGGTAAAGAAACTCGCGGACGAGGGTGATGTGGTCATTGTTCAAGGGGCGGGAAACGTAAGTCTCGTCTCGGCTGGCATGGAGACTTGTTAATTTGGTTAGTCGATTACTCAGCGTTATAACTGCTCTTGCTTTACTGGTGCTGACGGTTCAGAGCGGCCGGACCGTGTCGGGATACATATCCCGGGCACCTGATCTCGTTCGTGTTGAGGGCGACTTGTCGGACACCGAACGGACGATCGTCGTCTCGGTGGTGAATGAGGCGATGTCGACGGGTGATGCCATCAACCCCTCGGACCTGCAGGCAAGAATAGCGGATATCGATTGGATTCGGGCTGTAACGGTTCGAAGAAATTGGCCGAATTCCGTTCATGTTGCCGTGAATCGAGAGTTACCGACCGTTCGGTGGGGATTTGACGGGTACCTAAATGGGAAGGGCGACGTTCTCAGTATGGCTGAGAAATACCAACGTAATCTTCCATTGGTTAATGCTACATCCTCGGATTCCGTCGCTTCCATGAGGTTATTCAAAACCTTTTCCACGGTGGTCGGACGGTCAGGGTTACGTATTGTTGAATTGGACGAATCGAGCGTAGCTGGCTGGACCGTAACTTTCGATAACGGGCTTTCGGTTGTGACGGGCAAGACGGACGTTCTGAATCGTTTGAGACGATTTGTCTGCGTCTACGAAGAGGTACTTCAAGGTAATGAAGATCACGTGGTAAAGGCGGATGCGAGATACCCCAGCGGCGTCGCGATCGAGTGGGATGAGGAAATTTCTACGTTAGTGGCGTCACGCGGGTTATAGACATGGCTTCAGACAACACAAAAAACCAAATCGTAGGCCTCGACATCGGGACCAACAAAGTAGCCGCCATCGTGGGCGAAATCAACGAGTTGGATGAAATTGAAATTATAGGTATCGGATCCCATCCGTCGCGAGGACTAAAAAAGGGCGTTGTAGTGAATATCGAGTCGACGGTCCAGTCAATTCAGAGGGCCGTGGAAGAAGCTGAACTGATGGCTGGTTGCGACATTGACGAAGTCTATGCAGGTATTGCTGGCAGTCATATTCGCAGTCTTAACTCGCATGGGATCGTAGCTATTCGTGACCGGGAAGTGATCCCGCAGGACGTAGAACGGGTGATCGACGCTGCTCAGGCGGTAGCTATACCTGCTGACCAAAAAATCCTCCACATTCTTCCGCAAGAATATGTAATCGATAGCCAAGAGGGTGTTAAAGAGCCTCTTGGGATGTCCGGCGTTCGCCTAGAGGCTAAGGTTCACCTCGTGACAGGCGCGGTTAACGCGGCTCAAAATATTGAGAAGTGCATTGAGAGATGTGGCCTCGCAGTTAGGGGCGTCGTTCTCGAACAACTGGCCTCAAGCCTCGCAGTTCTAACCGACGACGAGTTAGACCTGGGCGTATGTCTGGTGGATATCGGTGGTGGAACGAGTGATATCGCCGTGTTTACGGACGGCGCGATACGCCACACGGCCGTGATCCCGATCGCGGGTGATCAGGTCACCAACGACATTGCGATGGCGCTTCGTACGCCGACCCAACACGCCGAAGAAATCAAGATTCGGTACGCCTGTGCACTCACTCAATTAGCGCAAGAAGGTGACTACATCAAGGTTCCGGGTGT
>CAJWCW010000188.1 GCA_913030615.1 uncultured Gammaproteobacteria bacterium
GGGTTGCTTCGGCAGCACGTTTTGTTCTGCGCAATGCTTGCGCGGCGGCCCAGTACGCGCTCCTTAGGTACGGGTCGAGTTGAACCGCTCGAAGCAGCCATCGGGCCGCTTCCATGTGCTCGCCAGCCTGCAGTAACGACTGGCCTAGAAAGTAGACGGCGTATGGGTCTTTGGGATCAGCTGCGGCGACCCGCTGAAACAGCGGTATGGCTTGTTCGGTTTCGCCCAGATAGAGATGAATGAGGCCACTCGTATAGAGCGCTCGTTGATGTTGAGAATCTTCTTGGAGAACTGCGTCGAGTATTGTTAAAGCGAGTGTTTCATCGCCTTCACGCTGACGGTTTAGCGTGGCGATTGCGAGGTTGACCCGGACCTCGAGCCAGGAGGGGGCTGATTCGACCACTGCTGCAAACGTTGCACGAGCAGTTTCGTACTCGTAGCGTCCCATTTGAGCGACACCTTGGTCGTTACGTTCGCTATCGTGTTTTGAATATACCTCTGGTTGGTCGCAGGCTGCGGTCAGCCAGATCAAACCGCCGGCGAGGAGGAGGCGGGTTGTCCCCGGGTTCCTCACCGGAGCCGTGCTTTCGCATCGGCTATGCGTTGGTTATTGGAATCGATCGAGAGATCTTGATCGCCGGCGTCTAAATAATTGCGCGAAAGGTATGAGTGGATGTCGCTCCGAAGGTGAGCGCGCATGTCGTGTCCTTTGCGGCGCGTCCGTTCAAAGCGCAGCGTGTCAATATTGATGGGCGCGACGACGACTTTTTCGCCTGGTCCCGGATCTGCTTGGGCGAGGATGCGACCATCGAAATCCACCACCATGCTGCCACCGGGCCAACTAAAGGGTGGATAATGCGAGAGGCTTGCACCCTGGTTCGCAGCGACGACGTAGGTCGAGTTTTCCAACGCTCTCGTTCGATTCACCGAAGTCCACCAATCCATGGGTTGGGCGGTTCCCCACGGGTCCATGTACGCCGATACGCGAATAATGACCTCAGCGCCATTAAATGCAATTTGTCGAATCGTTTCTGGGAATAGCCAGTCGTAACAGATTGCAACACCGATATTGCCAATTTCGGTCTGGGCAACAGGGAAGGGTTCTTCGTTGTAGCCGGGGATGTCGTGCGGTGACGCATGGACTTCCCATGGGATCCAAGGATTGACCTTCCGGTATTTTGAAATGACGCCGCTCGGGCCAACCAATGCGGTTGTATTAAAGAGATGCTCGGGATAATTGGGGTCGTGTTCGATGAAGCTGCCGGTTTGGATCCAGCAGCCGTATTCCTTAGCGAGACGCGTGTACGTTTCGGTGTGTTCGTTTGGAACTTCAACGGCAAGCTTTTCCCGGAGTTCGTCGACGGTTTGATAGATTGGAGCCGCGTGTGCAAATTCGGGGAAAGCGAGTAACCGCACATCAAAGAATGGTTCGTATCCTGTGATCGTGTGCTTCACGAGCTCGGCCATTCGCTCGGTGCGTGTAGCGATTTCATCGCGGCTGGTCGGTGCTGCAAAATCAGTTTGACAGGCGGCGGCGTAATAGAGATCCACGAATCGGTCCAGCTTGTGTTGCCACTTCGGTATGTAGTCGAGCTTATCCGAAAGTGCAAGCTTATAAACCATGAGTTCAAGAAAGGCAGGGAGTGTGGTGTTCGGTCTTTTGAGTTCATAATGGGCTCAATGGGCCGATGCCGTTGATTTGGCGTTTGCCCGATGTCGGTGGGGCGCATGCGAAGCGACTTTTTACCGCAGTTGACTGTTGACGTTGTGACTACGGCGTTGAAAACCTCCAGTTGGTGTTTCCGCGGGATCTTATGTTTTGCATCAGGGTTCTTATACGCGGTAGACCTGGAGGGATTGTCGGTGCCAATGGCAGAGACGCTACGGGCGGCAAACGACAAGGTCGAAACGGACTTGGAAACGTTGGTTTCGCCACAATCGCGGTCTGAGGCTCGCGGCGACCTCGGGATGCTGTATCACGCCCAGTTTCTTCTGGATGCGGCGGACATCGAGTACACCAAGGCCATCGAGGAAGCGTCGCTTCCTCGATGGCGGTACTTGCGAGGCATTGTTCGAATGGATCAGGGCAGTGTGCTCGGCGCAATCGACGACTTCACTGCCGTCGTTCAGCAAGAGCCGAACAACCATCTGGCGTTGTATCGGTTGGGTGTCGCGTTGGCGGTTACCGGCGATCACTTACAGGCTCGGGTCGCGTTGTTGCGGGCAGAGTTGCGGATGCCAAAGAGTCCCGCCGTGCTGGCCGCGCTCGCTGACGTCGCGATTGCGGCAAAGAATTGGGAACTTGCTCAAGAATATCTTGAACGATCCTGGGCCGTGGAAGAGTCGGGCCAGGTTGCCTACAAGCTTGGGTTGGTATGGGGTCGATTGGGGGATCTGGAGGCATCCAAAAAGTGGATTGGGCGACGAAGTCCGGTGGCTCCCACGATCGAAGATGCCCTGTTGCTTGATGTAGCGGATCGCAGCATAAGCCCTCGGTTTTTTGTGAAAGCGGCCAAGTGGGCGTGGGAGCGTGGCGACGTCGACGAAGCGTTGCAAGCATATCGATTTGCCTCGAATTTGGCACCGAAGGACGTGATTATTGGACTGGGCTTAGCTGGCATGTTGGAAAGCCTGGGCCGTTTAGTCGAAGCGATCGAGGAAGTGCGCAGAATCGTCCGAGCGAATCCAGACGATGGGGCGGTATGGCGACGACTTGCGGCTCTACTTCATTCAACCAACGTTTCGGCGGCCTTAGATGCTGCAAAAATGGCGCAGACAATCGACAATGATGATCCTTCGCGCGCGTTGTTGGCCGCCTTGGCGATGAAAGCTCGGTTGTATGAATTGGCCGGTTCGGTTTACGAAGAGCTAACAACTAGAGATGCAGAAAACGCGTACTACTTCTATTGGTTGGCCATGGCGCGTCTGGCCGATCGGAATTGTGAAGGCTCACTCAAGAGTATTGCTGAGGCGATCCGTTTGCAGACCAGTTGGGGCGAGGCTCATGTGGTTCAAATCCGCGCTCGTGCGCTGTGCGGTGGTCCATCGGAACGCGTGAAGGCGCGGAGCAAAGCGTTAGTCTTATTGCGGCAACGGCCTGACGCCGATATGCGGCTAACTCTCGCAATTACCGAGATGGGGGTAGGAAATGTGGACGAGGCCTTAATGCTTATCGATGCGGAACGGCCACACCCAGACGCTTCCATGTTAGGCGCTGCTCTACAACGGAATATGTTGCCAACGGCGCCTTTTGCGGCAGATTCGCAGTGGTGGGAACCCGAGGAAATCAGGAAATCGCTGACTCAGAACGCTGTGCAGCGGGGAGGATAAATGTGAAAAAAATGATCTGTTTGATTGTTTTGTTGAACTGTATTTGGCCGACAGCAAATGGAGCGAGAGGAACGTTCAAGGAAACGGTTCTTGGTGAAGAAAAGGTTGCCAAGGCCGCGAAAGGCGTTGAAATAACGACCAAGGTGACGCTACCTCAGCAAGGGATTTCGGGCCTTTGCGATGCGGATCTTTCAATTTCGTACACGCAAATGAACGACAGAGTGCGGATCCGTCGCGAAGTGGCGAACGACGACTGTCCGTCATCTGAGGGCATATATACGTTACGCATCCGGACGCTCGGCGAGGATGGCGAGGCCCGTACCCGTACGTTCGAAGAAAGTTGGGTGCTTGATAATCAAACAAAGGATAAATCGCAAGAGTTTTACAGCATGGACGGCGATGTACGTTTGATTTGGGCGAGGGTTAAAACCTCGAGGAAAACGAGGTGCGTTTGCCGAATCCCGGGATCTACAACCGAGGGACTGGAAGTCGGCGAAAGCACTGAATGAAAGGGATACTCTGACCTCGGACAAACCGGGAGAGAATATTTTGTCGACCTGGGCGGAGTGAATGGGGCCGTCGGCATCAACTAAGTCCTTTTCCAGCTTTGGTATTGACACCGCAGGGCCATATGAACGACATTCTCTTCGATTGCGCCACCAAAGGTGCACGAGAAGGAAGCAGCGGTGAAGATTGCGGTGCTTCGGGAAAGTCGTC
>CAJWCW010000189.1 GCA_913030615.1 uncultured Gammaproteobacteria bacterium
GTCGTAACTTCCGGTACCGCTGCCGCCCGGTAGGAAGAGAATGGGTACGGAATCCCCCCACGCCTGAGCGATCGCCCCGAACGAATTCTCAACGCCTGGTCCCGACTGGGAAGCAAAAACGCCGATTTGTTGGCCAGCCGTTTGGCGGCTGTATCCATCGATTGCATTAATACCGCCTCTTTCTTGACGAAATACGATAGGTCGTATGCCTATTTTCGCGGCAGCCTCGATCAATGGATTGGCCGGAAAACATGCCATCCAGGTGACCCCCTCGGCTTGCAGGCAACGAGCGACAAGATCAAATCCGTTCACAGAAATCCCCCCGAAGAGTTAAGCAGCGTAGAGTAGCACTCCGATTAAACGGAGTGACGTTTCGACGCAAGTTTCCTAGCGTACCGTAAGGCATGATCGAGTGAGTCAGTGAAAGCTGTCCCTCGCCATGCGATATCGAATGCCGTGCCATGATCGACAGACGTTCTGATGATCGGCAAACCGATCGTGACGTTAACCGCGGATTCGAAATCGAAGAGTTTCATGGGCGCGTGGCCTTGATCGTGGTACATACAAACCACCGCGTCGTATCGATTATGGTGTATCGCCTGGTGAAAAATCGTATCAGCGGGGTAGGGGCCAGATACGTTAATTCCCGCATCAAAGGTTTCCGCAATCGCAGGAGTTATGAATTTCTTTTCTTCGTCCCCAAAAAGCCCATTTTCGCTGGCATGCGGATTAAGTCCGCAAACCGCGATGCGTGGATTCTCGGTACCCATCGACAAGGTCCTGTGTGTTAACTCAATAACAGCTCGAACTCTCTGCTTGGTTACGCGTCGAATTGCTTCGGTTAGCGGGACATGCGTGCTGACATGGCTTACCGCGACGTCGTCCGTAACCAACATCATGGAATAATTTTGTACGTCGCAAAGTTGGGCGATCAGTTCTGTATGCCCAATGAAATCTGGATCGCTCATCCGCGTCGCTTCCTTGTTCACTGGCAACGTAACGATTCCCGCGACTTCGCCCTTTAACGCATCGTGCGTCGCGCGCTCAACGTACGCTCGAGCTGCAGCTCCTGAATCTTTCCGCAGTACCCCGGGCGTTAGATCGGCGGCATTAAGCAAACCCAAATCGATCACATTTAGAGACCCCTGGATTACCTGGCGGGGTTCTTCGACGGCATGGATCGAGACGTCCAGCTTTAAGAGATTGGCGCCAGCCCTCAAGATAGCTGCGTCACCATAGACCACCACGTCGTTTGTCAGTTCGCCATTGGCGTAGCACCGTAGCGTGATTTCCGGTCCAACGCCGGATGCGTCGCCCATTGTGACGGCCATGCGCACGGGTCTGTACTCACGCAGAAAGTAGGTCTAAGAGCGTATCAGGTTTCCCAATCCCCCCGCCTTTAGTGACGAGTAGTTGTCCATTACGATCTGAGACGGGAATAGCTACTTCTAGATTTCCGAGAACTTTGACTGGTTCGTTACCTAAGATCGCTGCGGCGGTATCCCCTCCAATAACCACCAACGTCCCGACAGGGGCCGCGGAATTTGACAATGACGCAAGTGCCCTAGCCGTCGCCGACGCTGCGTTTAGATCCGGCGTTCTTGTTGGTTCGATGGTTGTTAAAACGGTTAAATAGTCCGAAATTTGGAACGTCTCATTCAGCGTGTATAAGGGACACTGGAGGTGCTGTATCTGAGTTCGACTGACGGGATGCAAACTGCCGCAGACGACGAGAATAGGTGTCCTGAGGACGAATTCCTGTCGCGAAGGGGGGCGGCCGAAAGTTGCCGCAAACGCTTGGATAGCGCCTGATGGGCCGACGAGCATGCGTCCTTCTGCGCGACATCGTTGGGCAGCTTTTGCTAGTTCGTTGTTATCGTTGGCGTCGATTACACGGACGTCCCGGTCCATGCAGCCTGCGGCACGCAATAATTCCATGGGGCGGCTGCTTTTTATCGGATTCAATGCGTCGGCGGCCGACGCACTTTCCGCAACTGGGACGTTGTCAACGTACACTACGCCATCGAGACAGCGGCGTCCGGCATCGGGGAAACTCGGTACGACATCGATCGCGAAACCCATGTCGAGTAAAGCTTTTACCTCGTGCGGCCAATTGCCTCGTAATACCGAGTCGATCTTATGGCATCGGTCTCGTGCCGCGGTTTGATGAATCTTCCTGACACGCTGAGCGGCCAACGCGGCGCTGTCATGTCGTGTTTCAAGGTCGATGACCATGCAATCGCTGCCAGCGATTTCTAAACCCGCGGTCACCAAGAATCCTTCATCCGCAATGGCGCCCGCGACTTCAAGCGCGCCGGTCCGATCGTCCGCGGTGGTTAGGAAATTAAGCAGTGGCTTTCGCTATTTAGCGACTGAGCGACCCTACCCTTAATCGTCTCGTCGGTACCAGTGGTGAGGCTCGAAGTGATGTGGTGCATACACGGGTATTATAAAGTCGTTATGAAGCCGTTGTTTTCCATCGTTGGGTTCCTGTTACTTGTTGGGTGCGGATTCCAGTTACGAACCTGGGATTTAGCATCTTCTTATCGGATCGTCCGTGTCGAGTCACACGCAGATAGCAGCATTGAACGGGATATAC
This sequence comes from uncultured Gammaproteobacteria bacterium, assembly GCA_913030615.1. GTDB lineage: Bacteria > Pseudomonadota > Gammaproteobacteria > Pseudomonadales > Azotimanducaceae > UBA11889. The sequence continues at coordinate 2,600 of CAJWCW010000189.1, forward strand.
GTGGCGCTTTTGAATCCGCGGGGTTGGTGGTGGTTGAAGAGGGGGATGCGGATCTATACCTCACCGTTGAACGCGAGGACTTTGAACAACGTAGCGACATGTTTACTGGCGATGGTCGAGTTGCGGGGTATCAATTGCAGCTGAGGGTTGCTTATCAGGCGAGTGAGGCGAGTGGTAAAGTCTTGGTTCCCTTGCGGACTCTACAGGAGCAGCGATCACTTCCGCTCAATCGGGACAATGTCGTTGGATCGGATGCCGAGAAAAGACTTTTGGTGCAGGAAATGCGGATGGACATCGTTCAGCGGATCGTACGGACCTTGGCGGTCCTAGCGGATCAAGCGATTGAGCCGTTAGATGCTTCTTAAACCAGAACAGCTCGGTCGCCACCTCGAAGAACCGTTACGGCCCGTATATTTTGTCGGTGGCGATGAACTTCTTCTTGTCGAAGATGCGTGTAGAGCAATTGTCAAGACGGCTAATGGCCAGGGTTATACAGAGAGAGAGCGTTATGACATAGGTCCGGGAACCGATTGGAGCGATGTATTTTCTGGTGCTTCCAGTATGTCTTTGTTCTCGGCCAAGCGCGTGTTGGATATCCGTCTTTCCGCTAAAGGAGTCGATCGAGCTGGATCGGACGCGCTTCGCGCATACCTCGAAAATCCGATCGAGGAGACGCTTGTGCTCGTCCGAGCAGGACCGATCGAGTGGCGGCAACGCTCGTCGGCCTGGTTCAAGTTGTTGGAAAAACAAGCGGTTGTGGTGCTGGCATCGACCGTGTCGGCCCAAGAATTACCCCGGTGGCTGGGCGCAAGAGCCCGAAGCGTGGGTCTCGAACTGAGTGGTGACGCCATCGAGGCGCTGGTTGATCGAGCAGAAGGTAATCTGGTAGCCGTGCAGCAAGAGCTAGAAAAGTTACGTCTGCTGGATCACCCGCCCGATAAGGAGATAACGGTCGGCGACCTGAGTCTTGGTAATGCCTCTCATTTTGAAACTTTTGAACTCATTGACACGGCGTTCTTAGGTGACGCGGCCCGTGCCAGAAAGATGCTCAGAACGTCACGTCAGGAAGGGATCCCGATATACATGGTCATTGGCGCCCTGGCTGCCCAACTTCGGCGGGCATATCATGTCAGCATAGGTCGTCAAGAACGTCTTGCGCGTAATCGCAAGCGCGCGGTCGACGCGGTGACGCGCCGCCTCAGCAGTCATGGTATCGAGACGTCTTTGGTGGAATGCGGGCGTCTGGATCAACAGGCTAAGGGAATGCTCCGCGGTGAAGCGTGGGACTCTCTCGAGAGACTAATCTTAACGATTTCCGGACGGTCAAGATCGAACCTTGAGAGGGAAGCTCGGTATCTTGGGAGGTGAACTCCTTGTATCCAGCCCC
>CAJWCW010000190.1 GCA_913030615.1 uncultured Gammaproteobacteria bacterium
AATCGTGGGCGCCGGTGATAACGCCGTGTGTGCGGCAACGGATCGGTTTTGAGGGCACAATGGAAAAGCAATCGAATAATTCGGTAGTCCCAGCTCGGACACCAGCACCCGAGCATGTTTGGCCGTGATTAAAAAGTAAGGGAAGCGCAAGTGGGGATTGGATTTGTTTTTCCGGGGCAAGGTGCCCAACAGGTGGGTATGTTGGATGACATACGCGCCGCTGAGCCTATTTTGAATGATCGGCTCGCCGGAGCGTCGGAAATTCTTGGTTTTGACCTTGGCGACGTTATCAGGAATGGCCCAGAGGAACGGTTAAATCAAACATCCGTGACACAACCAGCTCTACTGACGGCATCGGTCGCACTCTATGAAATATGGTGCGCGCGCGGGGGTGCCGCTCCGAGCATTATGGCGGGGCATAGCTTGGGAGAGTACTCGGCATTTACTGCGGCGGGTTCTCTGCGATTCAACGACGCGGTGAACCTCGTGCATGAGCGGGGGAAACTTATGGAGAGTGCTGTTCCGGACGGTCAAGGTGCAATGGCGGCGATACTCGGTCTGGACGATGAGCTTGTGTCTTCGATTTGTGATGGGGTAGACGGGGTCGTATCGGCAGCAAATATGAATGCGCCAGGCCAGGTGGTCATTTCCGGGGAGTCTTTAGCGGTAGATAACGCCATTTCCGAGTGCTCCGAAGCAGGAGCGCGGCGCTCGGTCAAACTCAACGTGAGTGGTCCGTTTCATTGCCAACTGATGATGTCGGCAGCCGAAGAGCTGAAGAGCCTGCTCGATGATGTTGAGATAAAAAAACCGGCTATACCCGTGATTCACAATGTCGATGCAAGCTTGGCGAGGGATCCCGCTGGAATGCGAGATCGTCTCGTGCGTCAACTATCGACACCTGTTCTCTGGAGCAAATGTGTAACGACCATGCTTGCCGATGGGGCGACGACGTTTGTGGAGTGTGGTCCGGGTAAGGTGCTGTCGGGTCTGCTCCGCCGAATTGATCGCAACGCCGAAGCGTTTGAGATCGGTAGCGTTGACGACTTGTCAGTGGCGCTCGGGGAGATCGAATGAGTATTGATCGTACGGCACTTATTACGGGAGCGAGTCGTGGGATCGGAAAGAGCGTTGCCGAACGCCTCGCGGACGATGGTTTCTTCGTGGTTGGTACATCGACGACCGAAAGCGGAGTCGAAAACATAGACGGGTGGCTTGGCGATCGTGGTATCGGCTTATTGATGCGCGTCGAAGATAGTGCATTGGTCGAAGCCTCAGTCCAGCGGATTTCCGAGCGTTGCGGCGATGTTTCGGTCCTCATTAACAACGCAGGAATTACGCGTGACAGCTTGCTCGTACGCATGAAGGATGAAGACTGGAGTGACGTGATCGAAACCAATCTCACCGGCACTTTCCGCCTATGCAAATCGGTGTTGCGTTCAATGATTAAGGCCCGTTGGGGCCGGATCGTTAACCTGGGCTCGGTGGTGGGTCGCATGGGCAATCCCGGGCAAACGAACTATGCCGCGTCCAAAGCAGGGATTGAAGGATTGACTCGCGCGTTGGCGCAAGAAGTGGGTTCGCGAGGTATCACGGTGAACTGCGTCGCCCCTGGCTTTATTGATACCGATATGACCGCTATGTTGGGCGATACGCAAGTGGATAATTTGGCTGCGACGATCCCGCTCGGCCGGATCGGATCTCCACAAGACGTGGCTTCGGCCGTATCGTTTCTAGTCAGCGAAGACGCGAGCTATATCACGGGCGAAACGCTGCACGTTAATGGCGGGCTCTACTCGGCCTGATCTCGGTTCGTTCGAGCGTGAAAAACGACAAAAGATTCAATAGAATACTGCCGCCCTGCACCCTTGTAATCCGATAGGGAGACTAGCAATAAATGAGCACTGCCGAAGAACGTGTAAAGAAACTCATCTGTGAACAATTGGGGGTCAAAGAAGAAGAAGTTAAGGACGACGCATCGTTTGTCGATGACCTGGGCGCTGATTCCTTGGATACGGTTGAACTTGTAATGGCGCTTGAAGAGGAATTCGAAACTGAAATTTCGGATGAAGAAGCCGAAAACATCACCACTGTGAAGGAAGCAGTCGATTATATTCTTGCCCATCAATAGGTTGGGGCAGGAAAATCTTTTGGGAGCCGCGTCGTTTTTAGCGGCTTTTTTCCCTGCAATTCAGATTAGTATCTGCGTGGACATGGAATCGAAACCATGAATAAACGCCGAGTCGTTATCACTGGAATGGGCTTAATAACACCCATCGGAAACACGGTCCAAGAGACATGGGCGAGTGCGCTAGAAGGGCGTAGTGGTGGCAATCTGATCGAACATTTCGACACCTCGGACTTCGGCGTCAAGATCGGAGCGAACGTCAAGAACTTTGACGTTGAACAATACCTGGATCGGAAGGAAGCGAGACGAATCGATGTATTCATACAACTCGGAATTGCCGCTGGGGTTCAAGCGATTGACGACGCCGGAATCGCAGACATGGTGGAAAGTGATCGGGTTGGTATAGCGATAGGTTCCGGTATCGGCGGTATCAACACAATAGAAGACACGCACTCGACTCTCCTGAAAAGTGGTCCCAGACGGGTATCACCTTTCTTCGTGCCCGCCAGTGTGATCAATATGATTTCCGGCAGTTTATCGATTCGATATGGATTTCGCGGGCCGAATATAGCCATCGTCACCGCTTGTACGACCGGTACACACAACATTGGGTTTGGGGCGCGGATGATCCAGCATGGTGACGCAGACGTTATGGTGGTGGGTGGAGCGGAATGGGCGACTTCGCCCGTTACCATCGCCGGTTTCACATCCATGAGGGCGCTAAGCAGTCGAAACGAAGATCCTGAACGTGCAAGTCGCCCATGGGATCGGGACCGCGATGGTTTTCTTCTGGGCGATGGCGCAGGAGTGATGGTTCTGGAGGAGTATGAAAGGGCGAAAGCTCGCGGGGCAGAAATCTACTGTGAGTTAAGCGGGTTTGGCATGAGTGCCGATGCGCATCACATTACCAGTCCGCCGGATGACGGTCGTGGCGCCGTGGCGTCGATGACGAACGCATTATTAGATGCCAATATGAACGCGGAACAAATCCAATACATCAATGCCCACGGGACCTCGACTCCGCAAGGCGATGTTGCCGAAACAAAGTCGATTAAGGCGGTCTTTGGGACCAACACGCGAGTTGCCGTTAGCTCGACCAAATCCATGGTCGGCCATCTCCTGGGAGCCGCTGGGGCCGTTGAGGGAGCTGTCTGTGCACTGGCGCTACGTCACCAAGTTGCTCCGCCGACTATTAATCTCGATCACCCTGGCGATGATTGTGATCTCGACTACATACCTCATACCGCGCGTGATATGACGATTGATGCAGCGCTCTCAAATTCGTTTGGGTTCGGCGGAACCAACGGAACGCTCATCTTTTCGCGGCTGTAGTTAGGCCTCGTTCTTCGATTGCTCTTTTTATATCTCCCCTCGGTCGTTGCAACATGGCACGATCGTTACTGAGGGCAAAGAATGGGAGCGAAATATTGCGGCGAACAATCGTTGTACTCGCATCTATCTTTATGGTCGTTCTTGGCGCCTGGTGGTTCATGGAAAGCTGGGCTGGACGTCCGGTCGCGCTTGATTCCCCGGTAACCTTAGTTATTGAGAGAGGGGACAGTTTTTCGACCATCGGCCACCGACTAAGCGCCAATGGAATCGTCGATAGCTCGCGCTGGTTGACGGCGAGGGGTCTCATGCTTGGATTGACGGGTTCGATGAGGGCAGGAGAATATCGTTTCGAATCAAACCAATCGCCGGATCGGGTCCTTGATCGAATCGCGTCGGGCGATGTATTGGTGCATTCGATTCAGATTGTTGAAGGCGAGACCTTTTCGGTCACACGTAACAAGCTTCTCAATGCCCCTGGTCTC
>CAJWCW010000191.1 GCA_913030615.1 uncultured Gammaproteobacteria bacterium
CGGCGCCCCAAGCTCGACATCGACGACGGCCAGAGCATGTTCGCTGGCCGTTTGTGCCTCGCGCGCGACCGTCATCGCCGCGTCACCCGCCACAAGAAAATCTCGCATATTGGTTGGAAGCTCGGGCGCCGCTTTCGATAAATCGACAACCAACTCACCAACAACAACCCCAATGCGGGTATCACCGCCATGCGTAAAGGTCGCAAGTTTCATCTTTAACCCCTATCCAAGTTCGGTCGATCCGGAGCGACCAATTCTCGCAATGCTTCCAAGTCGTCCGGTAACGACTCGTCGTTGATAAGACCTGACGCCATCCGACTATAAGCGGGCGAAGTCTGAACACCAAACCCGCCAAATGCAGCCAACCAAAAAAAACATGGCGCTTGAGGGTCAAAGCCGATGACGGGCGCTCGGTCCGGAACGAACGAGCGAAGACCTGCCCACGTCCGCTCGGGGCGATCAATGTCGATCGTGACGAGCTGGTTCAACCGATCCATACCCACTGCCACATCCCATTCGTCGGGTTGCGCATCGCAAGGGGCCGAATCGGTTTCATCTGCCGGAGACACCATCAACATCGACGTTTCGGGTTTGAAATATAAGTCGCCGCTCGCCACATGAATCATCGGCCATGACGTCGAGTCGACGCCGGGATCAACGATAATTCCAGTGCGCCTCTTGGGCTGCAGAGATACCTGAACTGCACCAGCTAGCTCGGCAACTTCCGTCGCCCACGCCCCGGCGGCATTAATCAACATATCGCCAAATAGCACTTTGCCGTTATCAAGCTCAATGCGCCATCGGTCAGCCTGCCAGCTCATCTCGACCCCGCGTGCACGCGTTTCGATGGAGCCATTACGCTCCAACAGGCGACGTCGGTGTCCCTCCAAAATATTATGAACGTCTAGCGCCAGGCTACGCTCATCGCGCGCACCGCAAACTATTTCCTTTTTCAAGATGGGGACTTCATCCCGAATCTCTCCGCCCGTCACTCGTTTCAACCAGGGACAACGTCGCGACCAGGTATCGAGGAAAGCGGTGACTTGATCCGCGTTGTCCGCTTCAGCAACCAACACATTGGTGAGCCGCTGACTCAAACAATCAAACCCTTTAGGCGGTTCCACGAAAAACCGCTCACTCGCCACCGACAAGCGATGGACAACATCGTTTACAAACGGTATGACGAAGACGGCCGCCGAACGCCCCGTACTGTGATAACCCGGCTGCATCTCCGCTTCTAGTATTGTGACTTGGTTATCGAGGGCTAGTTCGGATGCCAACGACAGACCCGCGATTCCACCACCGACGACGACAATATGCTTCTGTTCTGTCATACGGAGATTATGTTCAGGATCGACGTGGTAGGGAAAGCCGAATGGTCCGAGTCATCACGACGTCACGGAGACGACAAAGTCGCGCGCATAGTCTGCCATCTCATCAAAAACGTCGTCCTGGCGCTGGCGTGTTCGTTTAAGGATGCCGTAGCCGTGGTCGGCCGTCTCAAGCCATTGCAGTTTCGCTCTCGCTACCTTGACCACCGAGCACAACAAATCGGGTTCAGCAAGCGCATCACGTGTCCCCGACAAGAACAACATGGGCTGGCGAATCGCGGCGAGGTGTTCAGCCCGTGCTGTGCTCGGCTTGCCTCGAGGATGGAGCGGAAACGAACAAAAGATCATTCCGGCAACGTTCAATTCGTAATCAACCACAGCGTGGGATGCCATTCGGCCACCAAAGCTGTGACCTCCCAGGAACAATGAAGTTTGATAATTTGTGGCTGCAAATTCGACAGCCGCTTTCACCGTTGCCACGGATACAGCTTTCGAATCTACTCGCGCGTGTCCTTCTTCCTTGAATGGGAAATTAAAACGCAATGTTGCAATACCGACCTTCGAGAATGCCTCTGCAATGGCCTTCATGGTCCGATGATGCATATCGCCGCCGGCACCATGGCCGAACACCAGCGTCGCGACCGGTTCGGCCGCTTCCTTATAGATCGCCCCAACACGCCGATCCCCAACACTAAGCTTAAGCCCAGCCAAAGGGGATCTAAGGCAGTTCACTAACCGATTTGATGATCGTTCCTACCAGGCCGTACTCGAGAGATTCTTCAACGCTCATCCAATAATCTCGATCGGTGTCCTTAGTAACGCGTTCCAACGATTGACCGGTTTGATCAGCAATAATTTGGTTGATACGTTCGCGCGTTTTTAGGATCTCTCGCGCTTGAATTTCTATATCAGACGCGTCCCCGCCCGTCCCGCCCGCGGGCTGGTGGATTAGGAATCGGGTATTTGGCAAAGCAAACCGGTTCTCTCGCTCCGTCGCCAAGTAGATGTGCGTTGCAATACTACCTACCCAACCCGTGCCGACCGTTCGCACGGTGGGTTCGATAAATCGGATCATGTCAAAAATCGTGTCCCCGGACTCCACGTGTCCCCCCGGAGAACCAATGTAGAGCGTAATAGGATCGCCGCTTTCGTACGACAGAGCCAAGAGTTTTTCGGCGGTCCGTTGGGCGACGTCTTTGTTGATCTCGCCGAAAATCGTTAGCGTCCGGCTTTTAAATAACGTGTTTTCGAGAAACGCGAATTTCTTCGCCGCTTCAGCCGCTTCTTCAACGTCATCCAGACCAAATTCGCTCATCGCAAGCCTCCTTCAGGGGGACGCCATGTTACCGAATTTCCACGGGACAAGGTTATGCTTTGCGAACAAAGAAACCTGAAGGATACCCATTATGCCTCTGCACCCGGAATACGAAACCCTGCTGAAGCAAATGGCCGAAGTCGGTGGACCGAATTTATCCGATATGCCCGTTGATCAGGGCAGAGAAATGTATCGAATGATGCAACCAGAAAATCCAGCATTGGCGGTCGGGAGCGTTCACGACCAAGAAATCCCAGGCCCAGCTAGCGACATTCCCATTCGAATTTACACGCCAAATGGCGATGGCCCGTTCCCCATCGTGCTGATGTTTCACGGCGGTGGTTGGGTTATAGGGGATTTGGTAACTGCGGACGCACAAAGCCGAGAAGTGTGCCTTGGAGCAGAAGCAATCGTAATCTCTGTTGATTATCGCCTCGCTCCTGAGCACAAATTCCCTGCCGCCGCAGACGACTGTTTTGCAGCACTAAAATGGGCCCATGAAAATGCAGAGGATTTTGGCGGCGACTCAAGTCGTCTTGCTGTCGCAGGCGATAGTGCTGGAGGCAACCTAGCGGCCGTTGTCGCGCAAATGGCTAGGGAAGCTGGCCCAGACCTTCGATTCCAGCTGCTCGTCTACCCAGTCACGGACGGAAGCCGTTTCGATACCGAGTCCTATATCTCAAACGCCGAAGGCTATATGTTGACTTTAGACTCGATGAGATGGTTTTGGGATCTTTACGCCGATGCTGAGCAACGCCTGGATCCCCGGGCATCACCACTTCTTGCCAACGACCTTTCGGGGCTGCCCCCTGCCCTTGTTATGACTGCAGAGTACGATCCCCTCCGCGACGAGGGTGAGGCCTACGGCGCGCGTCTCGCAGAAGCCGGTGTGGCCGTTGAAACCATTCGGTTCGATGGATTCATCCACGGTTTTTTCGCCCAAACCCAAACCGTTTCGGCGACACGACCTGCAATGCAAAAAGCCTGTGATGCACTCAAGTCCGCTCTCAACTGAACAGAGGAATATGTGATGAATAAAGCCATTGTTCTTGGCGTCGGTCCCGTGGACGGTCTGGGTGGCCAATTAGCAGTCCGATTTGGCTCGAGCGGCCACCACGTTTTCGTTGCCGGCCGCACCCAAGCATCGCTTGATGAGTTATCTAGCGTCATCGAGGGAAGCGGCGGGCGGGCCACCGCCGTCGTCACAGACGCAACCGACGAGCTGTCCATCGTTAACCTACTTGAAGCCGTTGACAGCGAAAAGGGTGACCTCACGCTTGCAATCTACAA
>CAJWCW010000192.1 GCA_913030615.1 uncultured Gammaproteobacteria bacterium
CAATACCGGCCCGATGAGTTTGCGATTGAAGAAGTTTTCGTGGCACGTAATCCCATGTCGGCATTGAAATTGGGTCAAGCCCGAGGAGCTGCCATTACCGCGGCAGTGACGCATGATCTTGGTGTGAACGAGTATGCCGCACGTCGTGTTAAACAATCCGTGGTCGGTAGTGGGCGAGCAACCAAAGGTCAGGTCCAACATATGGTCCAAGCGCTACTCAAATTACAGGGCATTCCGTCGACGGATGCTGCCGATGCGCTTGCAGTGGCTATCTGTCATGTCAATACTCGGTGGCAACTAAAGCAAGGAGCGCCATGATTAGTCGCTTGCGAGGACGGGTCGTCAATATCAGCGATAACGTTCTAATTATCGATGTACAAGGTGTCGCGTACGAGGCGGAAGTAACTGGGACGACACTGGCGACGGTGGTGGGCCACGAGGGTGAAGTCGACGTCTATACTCACCTTGTCGTTCGAGACGATACGCACGCTCTGTTTGGATTTGCCTCGTTAGCCGAGCGGGAACTATTTCGAGCCTTGATCAGGGTCAACGGCATCGGACCAAAACTGGGATTGACGTTGCTTTCTTCACTTACACCAGAGGAATTCGCCACGTCCGTAGCCGATCAGGACGTTGCCGCGATGACGCGCGTTCCGGGTGTCGGCAAAAAGACAGCCGAACGACTACTGATGGAACTCAAGGATCGGCTCGATACGCTGCCCGTTGGAATTATCCGCGGAGCCGTCAACAAGGAATCAACCGCACGAGAAGCTGAACTTGCTCTGGTTTCACTCGGTTATCGGCCGCTAGACGCGGCCCGAGCTATTGACAACGTTTACGCGGCGGGTGAACCCGTTGAAGAGCTTATCCGCCTGGCGCTGCAACGGATGATGACAAACGCATGAGCATTGAACCGGACCGCATCACTTCCGGACAAAGCGGCACCGAAGATAGGACTTTTGATCGAGCCCTACGGCCGCAATTGATAGCGGACTTTGTGGGACAGAATTCCGTTAAGGAACAAATGCAGATTTTTGTCGAAGCGGCGCGTAAACGTAACGAACCGCTGGACCATACCTTGATCTTCGGTCCGCCTGGACTTGGCAAGACGACGCTCGCCCATATTGTCGCCAATGAAATGGAAGTGGGATTGAAGACGACGTCTGGTCCTGTGATTGAAAAGGCAGGCGAATTGGTCGCTCTCCTAAGTAATCTTGAAGAGAACGATGTCCTTTTCATTGACGAAATTCATCGGTTATCGGCGTCGGTCGAAGAGATACTCTACCCGGCGATGGAGGATTATCGCATCGATATCGTTATCGGTGAGGGACCAGCGGCGCGTTCGATACCTTATATGCTCAAGCCGTTTACTCTGATTGGAGCGACGACCCGGGCAGGCCTTTTGACTTCGCCGCTAAGAGATCGATTCGGCATTGTCCACCGGCTTGAGTTCTATGCGGTTGATGAACTGACGGAAATTGTGACGCGTTCTGGTCAAAGACTTGATGTCAAAGTCGATGCCGAGGGGGCGTTGGAGATTGCGCGGCGGGCTCGCGGGACGCCCCGAGTGGCCAATCGACTGTTACGTCGTGTCAGGGATTACGCGGAGGTACGAGCGGATGGACACGTGTCGGCCGAGACGGCGGACGCGGCACTGGAACTACTCAATGTCGATCAGGAAGGCATCGATGTCATGGATCGGAAACTGCTTCTCACCATTCTTGAAAAGTTCTCGGGTGGACCGGTCGGGCTGGATTCGTTGGCGGCCGCGATCGGAGAAGAGCGGGATACGATCGAGGACGTCGTCGAACCCTATCTCATTCAACAGGGTTATATGATGCGTACACCGCGGGGTCGGGTTGTGACTGAGCGCGCGTATCACCATTTTTCGCTAGCCCCGCCTACGCCGGTTGGTAACCAATCCGATCAAAACGAGTTAGAGCTCTAAGATTTAACTGATGTCGGAACCCCTTTCGATATACGCACTCATCGCAAACGCGAGTTTGCTGGTGCAAATAATCATGGTCCTGCTTGCAGCTGTATCGATAGCTTCTTGGGTAATGATTTTTCAACGGTGGAGAGCGCTCGACCGGGTGCAGTTGGAGCTAAACGAATTCGAGGACTACTTCTGGAGCGGAATTGATCTGCGTGAGTTGCATAAAGACCTAGGGAAAGATTCGTCTCTCACCGGAATCGAAACGGTGTTCGTTTCTGGCTTCACCGAATTTCAAAGGCTCTCAGAGCAACCCAATACCGATCCGGATTCGATCATGCAGGGGGTGCAGCGAGTTATGCGGGTGGAAGTTTCGCGGGAGGAGGAACAACTCGAAAAGCACCTTGGGTTCCTTGCCACCGTGGGTTCCACGAGTCCATACGTCGGTCTTTTCGGAACCGTCTGGGGCATCATGAATTCGTTTCGGAGCCTTGCCAACATGAGTCAAGCGACGCTCGCTTCGGTCGCACCTGGAATTTCAGAAGCACTTATTGCGACAGCGATGGGTTTGTTTGCAGCGATACCTGCTGTGATCGGATATAACCGCTTCTCGACGAGAGTCGAGGTGCTGATGAAGCGATACGAGGCGTTTGCCGATGAGCTCACCTCTATCTTATTCCGTCATTCACATTCGGAAAAAACCTAGAGTATGGCGATCCGCCGTAAGCCGATGTCTGAAATCAACGTGGTGCCGTATATCGACGTGATGTTGGTTTTGTTGGTGATTTTCATGGCGACAGCTCCGATATTGACGCAAGGAGTGGAGGTAAATCTGCCGCAGAAACCTTCCGATCCTCTGTCCAACGACCAAGACGACCCGTTCATCGTCAGCATTCGTAGTGATGGGGCGATATTCATTAACGTGGGTATGCGTAACATGGGAAAGGAGGCCAATCGGGTCACGATCTTTTCATTGGAAGACCAAGCCTCGCGGATTATTGCTGCGCGGCCAGACATCCCTGTTTTTGTCCGGGCAGATGCGGACCTGACGTATTCCGAGGTGATCGAGATAATGACTGTCCTACAGAAATCAGGGGCAGAAAGCGTTGGGCTCATCACCGACCCTCCAGAGGTCTAACGGTGGGAAAACTAACTGATTACGGTCTGCCGATTGTCGGTGCACTTGTGCTCCATGCGATTGTGGTGGCAATGCTCGAATGGGAGTGGGCACCGAGTTCTCGGGAACCCGTAGTAGTAAAGCCGAAAGCGATCAAGACAATGCTCATCGTCCGTGAACCGCGCCGCTCTGCGACCAAAAAGAAACCGCTGCCAGCAAAAACGAACAGGAAACTCACGTCGACGCCACCGAAGACTCCGTCGGTTCGAAATCTCGATTTTGGTAACCAAAAGAGCGCCTCGTCGAAAACAAAAGAAGCTGACGAACAACGCATGGACCGCGAGCGACGCGAACGAATGCAAGCGCAGCGCCGACAACTTCAGGAAATGCGACGTCGCGACTTTGAGCGCTCGTTGGCCCAAGATGCGATCGATATTTCCGTTCGCGCCGACCAAGATGTCGCACAATCGTATGTCGACGGTATATACGCCAGTATCGTAGCTCATTGGTCGAGGCCGCCAAGCGCCCGCAACGAAATGGCCGCCGGTATTCTGGTCGAGCTGTTCCCGACCGGCGATTTGAATACAGTCAGTCTGCTCGATTCGAGTGGAAGTTCGGCGTTCGACCGATCCGCGTTAGCTGCGGTTCGCAAAGCGCGGCGCTTTGAGGTGCCTCAGAATAGCGAAGTGTTCGAAGCTCAATTCCGTAAGTTTCGACTGTTGTTTAGACCGGAGGATCTGTTGCGTTGAAAAAAGTGATCTGGTGGGCCGTATTAGCTTCCCTGCAGGGTTTAGACGCCCTAGAAATCGTCATCGATCGCGGAAACGACAACCCCATCCCGATCGCCGTTGTCCCATTTGCGTCGTCTAATT
>CAJWCW010000193.1 GCA_913030615.1 uncultured Gammaproteobacteria bacterium
CCTCGAAGGATCCCTAGATTATGTTGGATGAAGAAGTGTTGCGGTCGACAAAGGATCGCTTATTCGAGTGGAGGAGCTAGTCATCGCTAGTCGTGAACGAATGCGCGGTTACTCTTTGGTGGGTGTGCTGCAGATCGCTGGAATTAGCGTATTTGTGCTTGCGCTCGTTTTCTTTGCTCTGACCATGCGCGACGTATCTGGCCCGAATCTTCCTGCGGTCGAATCCAGTGACGAGAGCATTCTACCCATCGTCGGCGTTTTAACGCCTACACCGACGGCAAAAGACGTTGTCGTTGAAGCGACGGGAACGATCAATGTGCGGAACTACATCGAGCTGGTACCCGAAGTTTCAGGTCGAATCGTGGATTTATCGAGGGCCCTTCGAGCCGGCGGATCTTTCGCGGCTGGGGAAGTTCTAATCGGGATTGACGATCGCGATTTCCGTCTCGCGCTGGATCAGGCGAATGCGGAAGTGGCCGGGGCCACTTCGAATTTACTTTTGCAACAAACAGAGGGAGAAGTTGCGAGCAGCAACTACGCGCTTTTGCAGCCGAGCGAGCCAGTCCCAGCGCTGGTCGCAAAGGAGCCTCAAATAGGCCAAGCGCAAGCTCAGCTGCTAGCTGCGGAGGCACGGGCATCGGCCGCACAACTGGATCTTTCTCGAACCCAAATGTCGTTGCCATTTGCCGGCAAAGTGACCTCCAGCACGGCAGAAGTCGGACAAATGCTCTCGCGAGGGCAGTCGTTTGGTCGCGTGTTTGCACTTGATTCACTTGAGGTCAGGGTGCCTATAGGCCTAGAGGAACTTCAAGGTCTTTTGCCTGTAGAGGGCCGCAAAGCCCTTGTCTACGTGGGAAGAGGGGCGATGCTGGATCCAATAAGCTACGAGGCCAGGGTCGAACGGGTCGCGGCCGAATTGGATGAACGGACCAGGTTCTCAAAACTTTACTTACGGTTAAAAGGTAAACCCAACGTATTTCCGGGAACATTTATTGACGTCAAAGTGGTTGGTCCGACCGTGGTTAACTCGCTCGAAATCCCCGAAAGCGCCGAGCAAGGTCGCGGCTCGGTATGGATCGTCAGGAACAACAAGTTGGCGAGCGTCTCACCGCGTGTCCGGAGTCGTTCCGCCAACGGCATACTCGTTGATGCGTTCGACTACGGACAAGGCATCGTGGTGGGCGTTGTTCCGTCCGCGTATATGGGTATGCGCGTACGAGCGGTAGCGCGTGAATTGACCAATGAGTGAAACCCAAACAAGCGATTCGAATACGTCGATCGGTAAGTCGGGTGGAGATCGCTTATTGGCAGCTTTTGCGGGCAATTCGGTGGCCGCTAATCTCACGATGCTGGTGATGCTTATTGGTGGTTTTTTCGCATGGAAAAATCTAACCACCGAAGTATTTCCTACGGTGGATCTCGGGATCGCTACGATTTCGGTTCCCTATCCGGGAGCTACGCCAAGCGAAGTAGAAGAAGGCATCACGCGACGGTTGGAAGAGGCCATTCTCGGTATTGATGGCGTAGACCGTGTGCGATCGACGGCGTTGGAAAACTACGGCGTAGTATCGGCCGAACTGAAAGATCGCGTCGACCTCGTCAAAGTGCGTAACGACATCGAGACAGCGGTTGATCGTTTGGCCGATTTCCCTCCTTTGGATGCAGAAAATCCTGACGTAGTGATCGCCGAAACCGTTAGCGATGTGATGGCCTTGGTGGTTTCGTCCGAGGGTGGCGAGATGGAATTGAGAAAGGGTGCTGAACTGCTAGAACAGGCGTTACTGGCTTTACCGAGTATTTCGTTGGTGTCGATGGATGGTGCCCGTGACTACGAAATCGCGATTGAGGTTAGCGAAGAAGCGTTGCGGCGTTACGACCTCTCAATGAGCCAAGTAGCAGCTGCAGTGCGGGTATCGTCGTTGAACTTATCAGCGGGCGAGTTGCGTACCGATTCGGGTGACCTGCTTTTGCGCACGAACGAGAAACGCTTGTCAGGACGCGAGTTCGACGACATCGTTCTGCGGGCGGCCCCCGATGGAAGCATCTTGCGACTTCGCGACGTTGCGAGAATCCGCGATGGATTTGCGGATTTCGATCTGATCAACCAGTACCAGGGTCGGCAGAGCGTTGTAGTGAAGGTTCAAAAGTCGGAAACAGAGGATGCCATCGGTATTGCGGCCGACATTCGGACGATGCTCCAAACGTTTGAAGCACCGGCCGGAATTGATATCGCCGTACTGTCGGATCAGACGGTGCTTATCGAGTCGCGGATCAGCCTTCTGGTGAAGAACGGCTTGCTCGGCTTCGTGCTGGTATTTCTTTTTTTGGTCTTGATGTTGGACCTCCGGCTGGCCATATGGGTTGCCATGGGCGTGCCAATTTCCTTCTTAGGGGCGTTTCTTTTTTTCGGCGCATTCGATGTCAACATCAACATGATCTCCCTCTTTGGCCTGATCATCGTAATAGGCGTGGTTGTAGACGATGCGGTGGTTGTTGGAGAAAACATTGCGGCGGAGCGTGAATCGGGCCACGTCGGTACGCTTGCTGCGGTAAACGGCGTCAAGGGCGTATTGGCCCCGGTGTTCGTGGGCGTACTCACAACGATGGTAGCGTTCGGCGCGCTTGCGCTCGTTTCCGGCACATTCGGGCAGATCATGCGGGATGCTTCTATTGTGGTGGTGGTCGTGTTGACAATGTCGCTGGTCGAAGCGTTTTTCATATTGCCCGCGCATCTAGCCCATCCTGGGAGCTGGAGTCGTTATCCATTGGATATGGTTCAGCAGCGAGTCGGTACTTGGGTCAAGCGTTTTCGTGATGAATGGCTCGTCCCCAAGATTGCTCGCGCCGTCCATCGTCGCTGGCTGACCATGCTGGGCTGGTTCGGACTTGTAATGGTGGCGGTAACCCTTGTCGCATCCGGTGCGGTTAAATTTGTCTTTTTCCCTGCGCTTGAGTCGGATCGCATTAGTGCCCAACTGACGTTCCCGATCGGGACGCCTTTTGGGATTACGCGCGCCGCTTCCGAAACCATCGCCGCGGCTGCTAACGAGGTTCATACCCAGAGTGGCGGTACGGCGTTTGAATCGACATTGGTGACGATTGGAGGCCGCATTAGCTTGGGAACGGGGGGACCTGGCGGCGCCCCTGGATCCACCTTTGCGAGTCACATCGCGTCCGTGCAAATTCAACTAAACCCGGACTCGATTCGGAAACAGTCGGCAGCGGAACTGGAACGCTTATGGCGGGCGGAAGTTGGCGTCATTCCCGGGACTGAAAGTCTGACATTCCAGAGTGACTTTATCGGCGGCGGGTCGTCGGTGGATTACGAGCTATCACATCAGGACGACGTGACCCTAATGCGTGCGATCGACGTATTTAAGGAGGAAATCGGTACGATCGAGGGCATGACCGAACTGCAGGATTCTGCAAATCCGGGGAAGCGGCAGTATGACATCGAGTTAACTCGGGCGGGTGAGGCCGCAGGATTGTCGCCCGCCGACATCGCAAGGCAACTCCGGCAACATTTTTTTGGTGAGGAGGTCCATCGAATTCAGCGGGGTAGGCAGGAACTGAAGGTGATGGTCCGCTATCCCCGAGACCAACGAAATAGCACGCGTGATTTGATGAATGTGCGAATTCGTCTTGCGGATGGAACGGAAGCGCCACTTTCAGCCATGGCTCGAACTATCGAGTCACGCAGTTATTCTGAAATTAATCGCGTCGACGGTCGTCGGATCGTGTCGGTTTCAGGAAAGGTGGACCCAGACGTCACGACATTTACCGATGCCACGTCAATCATCGACAACACTGTGATTCCCGCACTCGTTCGAGAATTCCCCGGGCTGCATGTGGATAAAGCAGGCTTTTCACGTGAGCAAACCGAGGACCT
>CAJWCW010000194.1 GCA_913030615.1 uncultured Gammaproteobacteria bacterium
TGACCAAAATGGTCAACCAGGTCTGTATTGCGGGCATCCTGCAGGGCCTTTCTGAGGGACTTCATTTGGCTGAAAAAGCGGACCTTGACCTGGAAGATGTGGTCGACGTGATCTCGCAAGGGGCAGCGCAGTCGTGGCAAATGGATAACCGCGCAGGGACGATGATGAATCGCGAATTTGAGTTCGGGTTCGCGGTCAAATGGATGCGAAAAGATCTGGATATCGCGCTGGCAACGGCGCGAAAAGTTGGTGCTCGAATGCCCTTAGCGGGACTCGTGGATCAATTCTATGCGGACGTTCAGGCGATGGGCGGAGATCGCTGGGATACCTCGAGTCTGATCGAACGTCTACGTCGCGTTGAAGAGTAGGAGGGCGATCTAGCGTTCGCTGATCGGAACGAAATCGCGGAACCCCGACCCCGTATACAACTGTCGCGGACGTCCAATTTTGTAAGGAACGCTGACCATCTCCTTCCAGTGCGCAATCCAACCTGGAGTCCTGCCGGTTGCAAAAATCACGGTAAACATCTCCGTCGGAATACCGATGGCCTTTAAAATGATGCCGGAATAGAAGTCGACGTTGGGATACAAACGTCGTTCCACAAAAAACTTGTCTTCGAGGGCTATGGTTTCGAGTCGTTGTGCCATTTGTAGGGTTGGATCGTTATCGACCCCGAGTTCATTCAAGACTTCGTGGCAAGTCTCTTGCATGACTTTCGCTCGGGGATCGTAATTCTTGTAGACCCGGTGTCCAAAGCCCATGATTCGGAAGGAATCGTCTTTGTCTTTTGCTCGATTGACGTAATGATCGATGTTGCTGGGCTCGCCGATTTCGGCAAGCATGTTGAGCACCGCTTCATTGGCGCCGCCGTGGGCAGGTCCCCATAAAGCAGCAATCCCAGCTGCAATACTTGCGTAGGGATTTGCGCCCGTTGAACCGGCAAGACGTACGGTTGAGGTGGAGGCGTTTTGTTCGTGATCTGCGTGTAGAAGAAATATTCGATCCATGGCTCGAGCAAGAACAGGACTGACCTCGTAATCGTCGCCGGTCGAGAACATCATGTTTAGGAAGTTCTCGCCATACGGCAGATCAGGCCTCGGTGCGACGAATGGCAACTCTTGACTGTGGCGGTAAGTCATTGCCGCAAGTGTCGGCATTTTTGCTATTAGGCGGTGGCAGGTCAACATGCGGTCGTCTTCGCTGTCGACATCAAGTTCGCCGTGATAGTGGGCGGATAGCGATGCAGTCATCGAGCACATGGTTCCCATAGGATGGGCGTCTTTCGCGATCGACTCGTAGGCGCGCTGATAACGTTTGTCCACTGCCGCTTCGGCCTTGATCGCGGAGACAAATGCTTCCTTCTCTTGGGTATTTGGAAGCGCGTCGTTCAATAGGAGGTAGCACAGTTCTAAGTGATCGGATTGTTCCGCGAGCTGCTCGATAGGATAGCCACGATGCAGCAGCACGCCGTTATCCCCATCAATGTACGTGATCGCAGATTCACAAGATGCGGTAGAGACAAAACCAGGGTCGTAAGTGAAATAACCTTTGGCGGTTAGTTTTCCTACATCGATAACGTCTTGACCCTCGGTGGGACTGTACACCGGGAGATCGACTTCGACCCCGCCAACTGATAGTCGAGCTGCTTTATCCGCCATGCCCGCCGCTGTCCCCTTTGTGGATTTCTGTTGAAGAAACCGAGCGATCGAGCGTATCGGGGGCGCCTTGATCTTGTCAACGTACCGGTGCGCGGTCTAGGTTTTTTTCGTCTTCTTTCATAGTCAATTTTTGGGTCATGGACTATGATGAAGATGCCGGGCGGTGTTTCCGGAAGCACTCTCGATATCTCGGGAAATGACCAGCGTTACCTGAATGAATACTGAACGTCCCGTCAATCTAACGTTTAGCACGATCATACGGCAGCCAGTACATGCCGTTGCGTCATTTTTGCACCGTGTTTCTGGGGCGTTTTTGTTCTTTGGCTCCGCGTATTTGCTGTTTTTGTTAGACCGTTCTTTGGCATCCGAGGTCGGCCTGCATGCCGTAAAAACTCGCCTTGATGGAACCCCGGAAACGTATTTGCTCTGGTTAATACTCGTGGCGTTGATTTATCACGTGGTGGCGGGTACCAAACATCTCCTGCTCGATATGCATGTTGGCGATACCCACGCGGCGACTGTTGCGGGCTCGTATCTGGTGATAATCGTTAGCGGAGTGCTCGCTACGTTGGCGGGGTTTTGGTTGTGGTAGTAGGTTTGTTGAGTGCACGTAATCGAGGCCTCCTAGATTTTGTCATGCAGCGTGTGAGTGCGCTGGTACTCGGCCTTTATACACTCTGCTTGCTTGGGTTTTTGGCGTCTCACAGCGAACTTTCTCAAGTTGAGTGGGTCGGTTTTATGCGGTCGATGCCGATGATGATCTTCTCGACCGTGTCCCTTGTATCCTTATGTGTGCATGCGTGGGTCGGGATGTGGACCATCGGTACCGATTACATTCGATCATTCTCTTTTGGCAAACGGTCAACGTTCTTGCGGCAGGTCTATCAGGCGTTTGTCGTTGCGTTATTGCTCGCATACCTCGGATTGGGAAGTTCGATCATCTGGAGTCTTGGGTGATGGCTCTGCGCACGCTTACATTCGACGGGGTTATCGTTGGGGGTGGCGGTGCCGGCATGCGCGCGGGTCTTCAACTGGCCCAGTCTGGACTAAAAACCGCAGTTATCTCTAAAGTATTTCCCACGCGTTCGCACACCGTCTCGGCGCAAGGTGGAATTACCTGTGCGATAGCTAGTGACGATCCCGACGACGATTGGCGCTGGCACATGTACGACACCGTTAAGGGTTCTGATTACATTGGTGATCAGGATGCGATCGAGTACATGTGTAGTGTGGGCCCGGAAGCTGTTTACGAGCTTGAGCATATGGGGATGCCTTTTTCGCGCACCGAGTCCGGGAGGATCTATCAACGACCGTTCGGGGGGCAATCGAAGAACTATGGAAAAGGCGGCCAAGCATCGCGTACCTGTGCCGCTGAAGATCGTACCGGACACGCGCTTCTGCACACGTTATATCAAGCAAATCTGCGAGCCGGGACGACGTTTTTGTCGGAATGGTTTGTCGTCGATCTCGTCAAGAATCAAGATGGGGCGGTCGTTGGCGTTGTTGCTATATGTATCGAAACGGGTGAGACCGTGTACGTCAAAGCGCAAGCGACGGTGTTTGCGACGGGGGGCGCTGGCCGTATCTACGCGAGCACGACCAACGCACTGATCAATACGGGTGATGGCGTCGGCATGACACTGCGCGCCGGATTTCCCGTTCAAGATATCGAGATGTGGCAATTTCACCCAACGGGCATCGCGGGTCATGGGATCCTTGTCACGGAGGGATGTCGGGGTGAGGGCGGATATCTCATCAATAAGGATGGCGAGCGCTTCATGGAGCGGTATGCGCCTAACGCAAAAGATTTGGCGAGTCGTGACGTGGTGGCACGTTCGATGATCCAAGAGATTCTGGCGGGCAACGGCTGCGGCCCGGAAGCAGATCACGTTCTTTTGAAACTCGATCATTTGGGAAAAGACGTCCTCGAACGACGATTGCCTGGCATTCTGGAGTTGTCACGTACGTACGCGCACGCGGATCCGACTAAAGAAGCGATACCGGTCATTCCGACCTGCCATTACATGATGGGTGGGATTCCAACAACTGTGGACGGGCAGGCATTGACCCAGGATGCTGCCGGTGGCGACGTTCCGATTCAGGGTTTGTACGCCGTCGGTGAGGCTGCGTGTGTCTCGGTGCATGGTGCCAATCGTCTAGGAGGCAACTCGCTTCTTGATTTGATCGTATTTGGCCGTGCAGCGGGCATTCACATTGAAAATGT
>CAJWCW010000195.1 GCA_913030615.1 uncultured Gammaproteobacteria bacterium
CAGAGATACATGAACGTGTCGCCGACTGGACGAGCAACCAGGACAAAAAACAATTGATGCACAAATTACAGGAGGCAGGCATTCCCTCCGGGGCAGTACTTAACGGTCCGGACTTACTCGACGATGAGCATCTTGCCGCGAGAGGCGCCTTCCTGGCTCAAGACCGTCCCGGTTTGGGGGTGAAACACTACCCCAATCAGCCTTATCGCTTTCGCTATGCTGAACCCGAACTGAATGAGCGTGCGCCCTTGCTTGGCGAGCATGCCGAAGACGTGCTCACTAGGCTGGTCGGGCTTTCGTCCGAAGAGGTGGTCGAGTTACTCATTGACGACGTGATAGGCACCGTACCAATGGCAGCACGGTGAACACGACTTGCTTGATACGGAACCGTGTACGCTGCCACCTTTAATCCATTAATCAAGACACTGTAGGAGGAACTAGGCCTGTCAGTGCGTGACTAAAACTGCCTTTACTGGAGGCAGTTCAGATGCACAACATTCCCAAGTTCGGCCGTCGTCTTCGGATCGATGCACGTACCCATCGCCGGTACCGAATATGACTTCGTCGCCCGTTGTCGTTAGAGCAGCCGCATCGACGTTCTTTGATAACCACCCGCCCTCGTAGTCGCACCGACTAAAGGGTGTTTCGCCCTCAGTGGTCCGGCGATAGATAGCCGTCTCCTGGCCTCGCGGGCCCGTCGAGGCGCATACGAACGTTGAACGACTGGTTGTCGTTACTGCGCGTAAATAATGTGCGTGTAGTCCTTCGTTGTTGAAACGCCATTCCACACCGTCGCGGCTCGAAGCAAAGCCTTTTGCCGCCGCGATCATGAGCGCACCTGAACCCTGGGCGTCGTAATGCACCTCGTGCACGTCCACCTCAATGTCTAGTGGTGCTTGCGTCCACGTCTGCCCTTCATCCGCCGACCGCGCAAGACCACCGACATGAATGTTCGCGTAAATCTCGTCATTGCCATCACGGCACATAGTTCTCGTCGATGGAGCTCCACCCCAAGGTGTTCCCCACTGACCGCGTGTTTCCAGCTGCTCAAAACCGTCAACCAGGGAAAATTCATCGCCCACGAGTTGGTAAACGTGAGCCGCAAAGGTGCCCGCAAAGAGCGCATCTTCGCTTGCAAGAAGGCAGTGGACTTCGTAGTCACTGATCTGTCCAAGCTCACTCCAATCATCGTCGTAGCGCCAAATACAGTGATCGTCAACGATCGCCCAAATCGAGTGCTCGTTACGGGTGAGTGCGGATACATTGCGGCCTTCCAATGCAGCGACCGGTTCCTCCGCGTTTTCGAAAAGCCCATTTTCTGTTGCGACCCAGAAGGCCATGGTGATACCTGCGAATTACTCCAATGCATTAAGACAATGCGCTAAACCGCGTGTCAACTAGGACCGGATTTCCTGATCACGTTCTCGGCGGACAAGACACACAAGTCTCATCGGCGTCACGTTAATCCAATTGAACATGCGATGCCCGACAAAGCACCTTTCGTAGCAGATATCTATCCGCCCATCAGCTTACTGATATGCGAAAAATCGTACCTCAACGCTAACGCGGGGGGTGCCACCCTCGGTACCAGGTATCTGCACCGCCGTGTGCAAGGTCGGGCGGAACAACTGGCCGTCTCCAGGCGTCGAGTCATACGTGGTAAAAACCAGCGCCTCGTCTCTACCAAGCTCCGAGTAATAGTTCCATCGCTGGTCGGGATTCGGGCGGCAATAGTGCGCGTTAAACGGTTTAGGCGCGTTGGGGTTTAGTTCATACACTAGATCGTCGGGATCGATTGACGTTCGGTCACAGACCGTGAGCGGGAATCGTTCGAGCGGCGTGTCCGTCACCGAGCGCCAAATGTTGATGCCAATCACGCGCCGATCGGCTGGCATGCCCATGACTTCGGCAAAAGTCTTCTCGACGCCCTTGCGGTCCGGCGCCAGGAAATCGGCGTAGTCGTTGTGCACGAATTCGGCGCAGGGGCCGTACTGAACCCCGTCCACCCAATAGTGCTCCTTGATGTCTTCATTCCTGAAGGTGTGACTCTCGATCGGCATTACTTCGAACGAAGGAAGCAGCGCTTGCGCGAGCGCCTGCGCCTCCGCGTAGTAGACGCGTGCCACATCGTGCACGTCTGCCCAATCGTCGACGGCTGATGGGGCATGGACGAGCAGAAAACCGTTCCCATCCAAAAGCAAATCGGTCGAGTCGCGAGGCGAACCCTCGACACCACGATCCGCACGCGCGTCGTGAATAGTCGCCGGAACACCTAACTGAGGCGGAGCCTTGTCGGTCTCGCCCGAGTAGTTGAGGTAACCCGTAAAATCCATGGGTCAACCCGCGAGAGTGAAGTCGATAGGCGCTAGCTTCGGTTGCTCCTCCTCGACAATGTCACGCATGCCATCCCATTCCTCCCACATGTGCGTGAGTGCATGTTTGGAGCGCAGCCAGGGGTCGTTGCCTTCCTCGTATTCAAGCCATTCGCCCATCATGCCGCGATCGGGGTGATCCGAAACCCCGGTCACGACCTTGTCGGGCTGCCGGCGCTTGTTGCGAATACGAAAGATCATATTCTTGCGGGATTCGGTGCCGAATTCATTGCGCGTCCCGGTATGGGGCATCTGAAAAATCGTAATCGCCGCATCACCCGGCTCCATCATGATTTGCGTCGGGCGAGGCCACGGCCGACCGTCCGGCGTGGTCTCTGGTGGCTCGTCATCGAGCTCGATCAGCTTTTCTTGCACGGCTTGAGGTAGATAAATATGTCCCGCTCCGTTTGGCGTTTCGTAGTCGAAACGTGGCCAACCCGGACCTTCCGGTCCGATGCAGCCATTTTGCTCGAATTGCCAACGGTAATAGCCCTCAAGGATGCGATGCCCTCCGGGCACGATTGCCGTCTGACCAACCCCTTCTCGCGTCTGGTCGTTCAACGCAACGATGACAAACGCCGTGAAGCTGCCGACCGCCAAGCTCATGTCAGGATCCTGGAATAGTGGATCGGTATTGGAGCCGATGACATCGGCCGAACGACCGATGTCGCCTCTGGGACCGGATGCGATCAGACGCTGGTATATTTTCTCCGGTGTACCTTCCGAGGGTTCTTGCGGGGGCGCAACGGTGAAGAGTCCCTCCGCATGCATGCCGTGGCCGTAGTACGGCAGATCCCTGTCCCGATACCCGAGCGGAGTATAGTGGTCACGTGGCTCACTTCGTTTTATGACCCCGACGTGGCAAAGGCTCGGGGGATCGAATACACCCATCGCTTCGGTCAAGATCGGGGTGACGTTCGATTTATTCACCAGGTTGGTCAGTTCCTCGGCGGGCGCCAGGCTTTCGCCCTTTTTCGCTGCCTTGATGCGTGCTCGCGCAGCATCAACGAGGTCGTCAGATACCGCGCCTTTTATCACGATATACCCATCGTTAAAGAACTGGCGTTTTTGCTCTACTGTCATTTCGGACGCCATGATTCTCCCCACTTACGCAACAACACCAGACAAAGGTATCAAGAAGTCGTCTAGAAAGAGTAGTGAACGGCAAGATTTGTGGTCGCGCGGTATGTATCGAAGGTGGTAGAAACCAGCGACTACAGGGCCAGCGACGCTGATGAGCATTGTGCGGTTAAGCAGAGAAGGCTGGTTCGTATACATATTAATTAATTTAGATAAATCAATAATTTATAGACATATAGTGTTCAATTACTTTAGATATATTTGCTTCGAGAAAGCCTTAGAAAAGTCATGAGAATGATCCGGGAGGCTTGAGAAAGTTCGATCCCCTCCTCCCCTTTCGCCCCTACGCAGAAACCCTTGGGATATATATCCATCCTCATAAACCAGAGCACCC
>CAJWCW010000196.1 GCA_913030615.1 uncultured Gammaproteobacteria bacterium
ATCATGAAAACGGAGAAATGTTTCGAGTGCGAGCTCGGGATATTCCAGAATTCCGTTATGACCAACACGTTCAAGTACCACTAATTCAATATTCTCAGCACTGGCGGCAATCGCTCGGCTCGACGTGAGGTTTGGATCATGTTCTCCGGTTCCGATTAGAACCGGCATCGAAAGCTTATTAACCACGTCTGCGAGCGCAAACTTCCGCATCGCCTGCATCGCCTCGCGCGCTGCCTCGGGTGACAGATGGACTTGGAAGCTGTCGGGAGCCGGCATGGTCATAATCCCATCAGCCCGCCTCCGGTCTGCGGCCAATTTGGATCCGCTTCGCTGAGCTTCGACGTCCGGCATGTCAACGTTTGCGGCATAAAGAGCCGCGCTCAGCACTCGATCCGGATGCAGTGCCGAAAATGCCAACGCAGGACGAGATCCCCATGACTGCGACCAAACGTGACAGGCCACGATCCCAAGGTGATCGAGAACCGCACACGCGTCCTCCGCATATTGTTCAAACGTATATTGGGTTTCTGGATCTTCAGCCGCTGAGCTCTGACCCAAACCTCGAAGATCGATCCGTATCACATGAAAGCGAGAGCATAATTTCGATACGAGATGGTCCCAGACCCGTAAATTGCAACTGCCGGGTGGCCACAAGAGCAATGCGGGCAACGAGCTAGGTCCGTCGACTTCAACGTAAAGGGTGGCGCCAGTTACCTCAAGATGCATTGCAAGTTCCGATCACTCCACAGCCACAGCCACAGCCACGCAGACCATACCTTCTCAGGCACGATGGCCTTCGGGAAACAACCATGACTATACATTGCTTGGTGACGTTGAGCGGTTCAGCGCTACCAAATTAGACCGCTACCCTCGGGATGAAGTGGTGCCAGTGGTCAGCGAGTAGTACGCTCTGGATCTTTGCAGAAAATCCATGGGGCCCAATATGTACAACACGATTCGAGAGAAACTCCAAAACGGAGAACAGGTTGTCGGCGGAACAATCGACACGCCCGATCCGGAGGTGTATAGGGCTATGGCACGCGCCGGTTTCGATTTTCTCTGGATCGAAATGCAGCACAGCCCACTAACATTTCAGGAAGTCGCCCAAATGATATGGTCGGCTCGAGACTTACCTGCGGTCCCGTTTATTCGCGTTCCCGATGCAACAGAAGGAGATATCCAAAAGGCAACGGACGTGGGCGCGTTGGGCATCATCGTACCGATGGTCGTTGAGGTCGCGAAGGCTGAAGCTGCCGTCCGGTTTGCCAAATATCCGCCCGAAGGGGTCAGGAGTTTAGGCGGGGGGCAATACGGTGGACTCTATGGTCGCGATTATCGCGCCACGGCTAACGAGAACATCATGGTGGTGGCAATGATTGAATCACCGGCCGGTGTGGAAAACGCTGAAGCCATTGCCTCGGTTCCAGGCGTCGACGTTGTCTTTACTGCAGCGACCGATCTATTTAGCTTCTCAGGCCATGCCCAAGGCGAACCCGAATACGAGGCGATGATTACGAAAATCCAGGCAGCGACGTTAGCAGCCGGACGGAAAGTTGGCGGTCCGTTGCAGTGGCGAGACCGACCGGGGTTTAGTTTTTTCCAAGCGCCTGGAGCGACAACCCTCATCGGGCGGGGTGCAAGAGATCTTCTTGCGGAGACCGAGGCGACGGTTGCGCCCATCGAAGGATCGGAGGATTAGCCAGAGCTTCCGCTCGAGTGATTCAAAAGATACGGCCGCATTAGGCTAAGCGCCGAACTCTTTCGTGTCTGCACGTGTGCGTCCGACCACGGCTTCCGGACCAAGGATCCGCCCACCATCGTCGCGATACGGATCGCTGTAATAACCCAAGGCAAAGTCCCCTTGCGTGTATCCGAGCAGATCCTGCAATTCCGGCTCGAGATTCTTGGCAATGTCCGGTGGACAAGAAAGGTACTGATTCTCCTCCTGGCGTAGCCAGCCTAAGCAGTAGGTCAGATTCAAGCCCAAGCGAGCTTGCTTCGAATTATTCGCCCCGCCACTATGGAGGATGCTGCCCGTGTAGAAAAAGACAGAGCCTGGCGACATTTCGGCGTACGCAAACTGGTCAGGCGAGGCTCTTTCCTCCCAGTCCCATGTGTGGCTTCCGGGAATACAACGCGTTGCGCCGTTCTCTTCTGTAAATTCCGTGAGCGCCCATATCGTATTGAGCTGTGGTTCGATGGATTTGGGAAGATAGCTACCCCATGCGAAACGGTCCCGATGCAGGGTTTGTTTTGCGCCGCCAGGATGAATACGTATAGTTTGGGTCAAGTGCAGCAAGATTTTCTTGGTAAACGGAGCGAGGAACTTGCGAGTAGCATCGATCACCAACGGATGGAGGACTAGGCGTCGACAGGTTGCTGACCTCGCAACTAGCGCTCCGGTTCTTTGCGTTTTTCGACCGGTAAAATCGTCTCCGCCCATCGGTGTGTTTTCAATATAGGGCATCGTTTCATCGGTCATTTGCTGCACGGTCTTCCGATCAATGACATCGGAAACGATAACCGCGCCATCTGCAGTCAACTGAGCAAGTATCTCGTCCGTCGTAGCTTCTCGAGGAAGTGTCGCAACGGTCATTTGCACGACCTTATTTTGAAGATGTAACGCTACGATCAAGTAATTATTCCGTCTAATCAAGTCGAAAACGCCTTCGTCACGTGGATTTCGGAGGAACGTGGGAGTCGGCCGACTGATTCGTCATAATAGATCGATCGAAATTCGCACTCACTCAGTAAAGGATACGACTCGTGTCTGAACCCCAAGATTCGCAACTTGCCGACAATCCCTTGTACTTGCGTCAAAAAGAACGAGCGGACGCTAATAAGCCACCTTCAAGAAACAGCGCGTTAGGTGCAGTGGCCCAGTCGCGCTTCCCCGAAGGGAGAAGTCGTCGAGAAATGGTTGAGGGCATTCTTGCCCAGGACGAGGGATTGGTAGAAGGACGCTTTGGAAGCGTGTACTACATCCCGGCTACGGTTTGTGGAATCGACTTAAAACTTGAACCACTGCAGCCGAGTATCGGCACCGTCGTTCACGGACTTGATT
The DNA here is from genome assembly GCA_913030615.1 of uncultured Gammaproteobacteria bacterium. GTDB lineage: Bacteria > Pseudomonadota > Gammaproteobacteria > Pseudomonadales > Azotimanducaceae > UBA11889. Next base: position 3,065 of record CAJWCW010000196.1, read on the forward strand.
TGGCGACCGATCTCAAAGATCCCGAGATGGTTTCGTTTTTGCGCGAACTGTGGTTGCAACGACGCGTCATCATGTTTCGGGGCCAAGCGCACCTTTCCAGACAGCAGATGGTCGAATTTGCACAGCACTTCGGTGAGGTGGGCGCACCTTTTGGTGAACGCGAACATATACCGAATTCACCTCACGATCTTAACCAACAAGTCAAAGTCCCGGAGATTCCGAATATGTTGGTATTGCCGTCGGACGAAAGAGTCCCCAATGCGGCATCGGGGTGGCACTGCGACGCGACCTGGCAGACCCGTCCTCCCATGGGTTCAATCCTCATGTGTCGGGAAGCCCCCCGAATAGGTGGTGACACCTGTTTTTGTGATTGCTACAGCATGTGGGAAGGGCTGCCATTGGAAACTAAGCAGCGTATCCAAGGGTTAAACGCCATCCATGTCGGTGGCGTTGGGCACCAAATGGATGGGAAAACGCCGGTGGCAAAGCATCCTGTCGCGCGCACTCACCCGGAGACCGGTCATACAACCCTCTACGTACAACAAGGATTTGTTCGACGGTTTGCGGAAGAGCATGAAATCCCCGAGGACGAGGAAAAGTCGCTGCTACTTCAAATGAAGATGCAAGAGGGACGGCCCGAGTACACGTGCCGTTTCCGTTGGGAAGAGGGCTCGTTGGCCATGTGGGACAACCGGGCCGTACTCCATACAGCAAGCGGCGACTTCTGGCCGCATCGACGACTTATGGAACGCTTGACCATACTCG
>CAJWCW010000197.1 GCA_913030615.1 uncultured Gammaproteobacteria bacterium
CGTCGGGCACACCAAATACAGCGGCTTCTATGACGGCGGGGTGATCGTAAAGTACAGCCTCGACTTCTTGGCAACCGATGTTTTCGCCTCCACGAATGACCATGTCCTTTTCTCGATCGGTGATGAATACGTAACCTTCTTGATCCATGTGGCCGATATCGCCGGTATGCACCCAGCCATCAACCAGAGTTGATTGTGTTGCCTCGGGCTGGTTCCAATATTCCCGAAAATTCATGACTCCCCAAATACACAACTCACCGGTTTCGCCCGCCGGGAGATCCCGACCTTCTTTGTCTATTACCTTAACTTTTACAAGGGGGGGCACTGCTCGACCGCAGCTACGTGGACGTTGTAAGAATGCCTCGCCGCCGATGCCGGTGGCGAGACCCTGAGTCTCCGTCATTCCCCATCCGGTACCGGCACTGCCTTTACCTAGCTTATTGTCTATTTGTCGCGCATGTTCGGGGGCCATAGCCGCGCCACCGCCTCCGGCGCTGCGTAGACTCGATAGATCGTATTTCTCGAACGCATTCGATTGGACGAGTTCCCATGCCATGGTGGGAACACCGTTAAAGGAGGTAATCCGTTCTCGTTCAATAATGCGCAACGCCTCATCGGCATCCCATTTGTACATCGCCACGAGTTTTCGACCGGGCTTAAACGATTGCAGAAATTGAACGACCAGACCGGTTACGTGGAATAACGGTACCGTGAGGATGGTTGCGGGTAGATACAGTGGCGCTGGGGCTGCGGCAGCCTGCGGAAACATATGGGCGCCGATCGCACCGCCGCATTCCCAACACATAAGCGCATTCAGGATCGCACGATGGGACGAGAGAACGCCCTTTGGATGGGCGGTGGATCCTGACGTGTAAAGAATGGTGGCGTTTGCATCTGGATCAACCGGCTCTTCGGGCATCAAACGCGAGCCGTTCTCGACGAATTGATCCCACGAGATATACCCCTCAGATTGGCAGCGAATGGCGATGGTTTGAATATTGAGTTTGTCGTCGTAGGGTCGAAGCCGTTCGATCCGCTCTTCGTCGGCGAATAGGATCTTTAGGCCACTGTCCTCAATTCCATAAATCATTTCCTCGCCGGACCACCAGGCATTCATGGCAACGGCGATTGCACCGATCGACGTAATGCCCATGAACGCAAAAATCCATTCTGGGTAGTTACGAAGCGCGATGCCGACGCGATCGCCCGATTTTATCCCTGCGTGCTTAAGTTGATTGCCGACGCGGGCAGCTTCTTCCCAAACCTCCTGGTAGGTAAAGCGCTCGTCCTGATAGACGAAAAAAACCCTATCGGCGTGTTGCAGTCCTTGTCTGTAGAGTTCGCGGAGGTTGTCAGGAGCATTGGAGAAGACGACAAAGTCGACACCGTCAATGGTCCGGGTCTCGGTGGCATAGGGCTGACCCGATTCCGTGACTGCGGCAATAGCCGCATCTAGTCCTCCCTGATCCATGATCCCTCCCACACGCCGACCGGCAATTCTCGCATCGTCGAAAGCTGAAGTCAGCCTCTTGATGTAAGATCGCGGATCGGTTGGAAAGTCGTGAAGGGGGAAAATCCAATGCGAGAGAATACGGTGCTTAGTGCATGGCGTGAAGGTCGTCAGACAGTTGGCGGCTGGCTGAGTATTGGTAACGCATTCACAGCGGAGAGCATGTCGAGCTTAGGGTTCGATTGGCTGTGTATAGATTTACAGCATGGAATGCTCAGTTACGATGATCTGAAGTACATGCTTCCCGCAATTTCGACCCGAGATACTGTTCCAATGGTTCGCGTACCTTGGAATGAGCCGTACGAAATCATGAAGGCGTTAGACGCTGGTGCGTATGGCGTTATTGTCCCGATGGTGAATAATCGTGAAGAAGCTCTACAGGCAGTTTCTGCGTGTAGGTATCCGCCCGACGGGTTGCGGTCGTGTGGACCTGTTCGGGCCGCAATGTATGCCGGGAGGGGATATCTCGCTGAGGCAAATCAGCAGATAGCATGTGTTGCTATGGTGGAAACTGCCGAGGCACTTGAGAATCTAGATGAGATTGCGACGACGCCGGGACTCGACGGTATATACATAGGCCCGGCCGATCTGGCGTATGCGCTGGGTTTGAGCGGTCCTTCCGAAATGGGAAACCCTAAACACGCAGAAACTGTGGAGCTCATATTATCGACGTGCAAGAAACACGGGATGGCGGTTGGAATCCATACCGGTAGTCTTGAGCTCACGCAAACTTACCTTCAGCAAGGGTTCAATTTCGTCAATTTGGGCACAGATAGCGGTTTTTTGATGCGTTTGGCGAGTACCGAATTAGCACAAGCGAAGCAAACGAAGGAAGTAGAACGCGAAAAAACCGGCTACTAACACGCGATGGTTGTCTGACCGGAATCATGTTCGTGCGGTTGTCGCGGCGTAGCGTACGGGGTCGCGTGGAATCACGCCGTTATTAGCGCATACTGGCGATTCCGAGTAGGTGAGAAAGCGTATTCCCATGCCGTTTGAGCAAATAACGCTTGAGAAAGAAGCAGACATTGCGATCGTCACGTTGAACCGTCCAGAACGGCTCAATGCGTGGACCCAACAGATGAACGCGGAGCTTGTTGAAGCGGTCAATTTTTGCAATGACGATTCTGAAGTAGGGGCCATAGTCTTCACGGGGGCCGGACGCGGGTTTTGTGCCGGTGCTGACATCCGAGATAATTTTCAGGCCCGTCTTGATGGTGACAACGAGCGAGTCGAGCACGACTGGGTGGGTTTGGTACGTTCATCCAAGCCGATGGTCGCCGCCGTAAATGGAGCGAGCGTTGGGGTCGGAGCAACGATGATTCTTCCGATGGACGTTATCGTGGCGTCTGCCGAAGCGAAATTCGGTATGTTCTTCGTCAAAATGGGTGTCGTACCGGAACTCGCGAGTTCCCACTTCCTTGTTCAGCGGATGGGTTTTGGTCGTGCCAGTGAAATGTGCTTAACAGGGCGTCTGTATTCGGGACAAGAAGCGTACGATCAAGGGCTGGCCGATCGGTTGGTACCGCATGCCGATTTGATGTCAGAAGCCAAGAGCATTGCGTCGACGATGGCGGCGAATCCGGCCCCGCATTTACGTTGGGTAAAAGAATTGCTCAGTCTCAATGGATCGGAGACGGATATACAACGGGTGCAGCAACGAGAGGGTGAGGCGCTGCAGAAAGCCTACGCGAGTCGCGAACATAAAGAGGCGGTCACCGCGTTTCTTGAGAAGCGTGAGCCCCAATTTAAGCGCGAGTAGTCTTGGTCGGGAGTTTATCCATCGCCAGACAACCACACTGAATAGAGAGGCGTACGTACGGTTTGTTCGAGCAATCTGAATTGATGTTGATGCTGTCGGCGGGACTGACGGGGCTCATTGTTGGTGCTGGTGTGGTTTATTGGCGCCTTGAACGCCGTCATCAGGGGGCGATTGAGCTGGCGCGGGTTAGAACCTCGGAGACGACCCTAGCCGAAAGACAACTGATGGAAGAACGTTTGCAATTCCGCGAACGAAATCTTCAGACGACCGAAGCCAAGCTCAAAGAAGTTCAGAAAACGTTCGACGTATTAAACCAGTCGAGCAAGGTCGCAAGTGCTGACGTCGTTCGCCTCTCCACTGTCAATACGCAGCAGATTGAAGACCTGAATAATCTCCGGCAGGAAATTATCGAGGCCCGATCTGAAGCCCGCTCTTCTGGGCTACAACTGGCCGAGATTAAGGCCAGGCTCGAAGAAACCGAGCGTGCGTTTGCGGAAAAAGAGGCCCTCTTCAAGCAAACGGGTGAATCTCTCA
>CAJWCW010000198.1 GCA_913030615.1 uncultured Gammaproteobacteria bacterium
GGGCGTGATACGCCGGCGTATCCGCCCCGATCATTTTCGCTGACAGTTTTACAGGGTGGCGATGGGACAGGGGCTACTCAAGGCGCGAATCTTGCGACCGGTAACGACGATCTGATGTTCGCTTGGCTCGGCGTCGGAAGTCAGATTGATGGACTAGGCCACATGGGCCTAAACCATGTCTATTACAACGGTAATAAGGCGGCTGATTTTGTCGCAACCACCGGCTTGACGAAGTTGTCGATCGATAAGCTGCCTCCCATTGTCACACGCGGTGTTCTGCTCGATATGGCGCGTTTTTTCGGCAAGAAAATGCTGAGCGCGGGCACGGTGTTTAATCGCTCAGAAATTGTTGCCCAAGCCGAGGCACAAGGCGTATCTATTGGCCAAGGTGATGTGGTGCTTTTCCATACGGGCTGGCAGACGCTGGCGGGACAGGACAATACGCGGTTTATGAGTGGGCAACCTGGACTTGGGGTTGAAGGTGCAGAGTACCTAGCATCACTCGGCGTTGTTGCCATCGGCGCAGATACTTGGGGCCTGGAGGTGGTACCGTTTGAAGACGAATCCATGCAGTTTCCCGTGCACCCGATTCTGTTGGCTAAAAGCGGCGTGTATATCTTGGAGAATATGAACGTTGGCGCGCTTGCCTCAGATGAAGCGTGGGAATTTTTGTTTGTACTTGGGCAGGCCCGCTTTGAGGGGGCTGTTCAGGGCATAATCAATCCGGTCGCGATCCGATAGGAGGCTGAAAAGGAGACTGTCGCCATGAGTATTGCTGAGCTTCATACATCTCCCAATGCCGATGCGATCATGCTCGAGCTTGAGAAATATGATCTCGTTCAACATGCGCTTGAACTTGAAGCGTATGGAGTCACGATCGTGCCACGCGAGAAATTGGGTGTGTCGAAACGCTGGGCGTCCAAACTTCGGAACGCGATCTTAAGCACTTGCGAAAAACGCAATGGCGTAACAATCGGCAACTACCGTACCTCCAAGGCAACCGGCGAAAGCCTGGGGAAGAATTCGTGGTACCTGCTGCAGGAAAACGACGTGTTCGTGGAGGCTGCCTTGAATCCCGCAGCACTTGCCCTTACGCGTTGGCTGCTCGGGCAGAGCGCGGTACTCGCGGGCCATACGTGGATTATTAAGCCCCCCACCAGCCACAATTTGCCGCTGCACAGTGACGCCCATGGTATTCCTCCGGGAGGTGGCCATATTGCGCACGTCTGCAATGTTTCTTGGCTCGGAACGGATTATGCAGGCCCAGAGGACGGTCCTACGATATTTGCTCCGGGCAGTCATCAATATGGACGGGCGACCTTACCGCATGAACAGGATCCGACGACGACCCCGTTTAAGACGATCACGCTAAATGGAGAAGCAGGATCGGTAGCGATATGGCACGGGGCAACCTGGCACGGATCTACCCCGCGCACGAATCCTGGCCTTCGGGTCACCTTAGTCCAGGTTTTTATGCGCATGCATATGCGGCCGATCCACCAATGGGAAGGTGAGGTCGACCCTAAGTTGCTTAAGCGCTTTCCCGATCTGAAGCGTTTGCTAGGAGAACATCTTTACCCGTACCGGGAACACAATGCGCACCCTGAACGTGTCGGTCCGTTTATGCAGACGGGAACCGATCCGTTTGCCTGAGGAAACGCGTCATGACGAAGTCGCAGTGACGTATCCTTTATCGTCGCGCGATGGGTCTTGCTGCCGCTTAATGCGGTAGTGGAACAGTCCCAATATCAACAAATTGACGACCCCCATGATCGACGCGAAAGTGAACGAACCGACGTAATCCCCGTTCATGTCGAACAGTAGGCCGCCGACGAACGCGCCCATTCCCATACCGCCGTATCCGAAGAACGAGGTGATACTCATAGCTCGGGCAGCAAATCCCGGCGAAACCATCATGCGCGTACACATCAATATGCAGGACATGACACCTGAGTACGCGAATCCAAAGAACACCGCGAGTAGGTAGAGCGTGACTATGTTTTCCGTGAATGGGAACCACAAGACGAATACGGTCTGTCCAAGGGACATCAGTAGATAAGCCGGTAGCGGCCCGATTACGTCGCCTAATTTTCCACCTAGAATCCGTCCTAGCACGCCGGAGAACATCAATACCATGAGGACACTGGTTGCTGAGGACAACGATTGTCCGGCATCCGTTAGCAAAGGGACTAAGTGAACGATCGGCACCGACATGCAATTGCAGCAGAACAGCACCGCGGCGGATAACCAAAGCAAAACCTCGGTTTCTTTAATGGGAAAAGTCTGGGTTTGTTCGTCGGGAAACTGCATCGCTCGGAGTCGAACCGGCGATTCGCGAACGAGGAAGCCCAACGGCAGCGCAATGATTAGGTAACCGCAGGCCATGAACATATACGCGTCTCGCCAACCGGAGCCTTCGATCATTATTCCGGCAAGGTACGGGACGATACCCTGCCCAAATGCCCCTCCGGCGGCCGTGATGCCGATTGCTAACCCGGGTTGTTGGCGGAACCAGTAAGCTACATTGGCAAATAAGGGAGACCCGACCAATGCGTTTCCAAACGCGCCGAAAATAAAGTAGAACGCGTAAAAGTGCACGATGCTCGTTTGCTTGCTGAGCATGTATAGACTCGCCGTCATGACCAGAGCTGCTATCACTCCAAACCAGCGCGTGCCAAAACGATCTGCAACAAACCCCCAGGCGACACCAAACAGAGCAGAAGACAACGCTATGGCGGTATAGCCCAAGGAAGTCTCGGCCCTCGTCCAAGAGAATTCGGTAGCCAATGGCTTCAGGAATACGGAGATCGATCCGAGTACGCCGAACGCCAAGGCACTGAGGATAAAAACGACACCGACCATTATCCAGCCGTATAACGGGTCGCGATCACTACGGTTTTGACGCAAGTTCGACTGGAACATGACGATTAGCGGCCCGATGCCGCGGTTTGGTTCGGTGCGTGCATGATGTCACATCGAGCCTCTTATTCGGCGTCGGTGTCGTTGGGTCCTAGATAGAAACTTGAGCCAATTGGGTGTCCATATTCGAGCGTTTATAGAGCTTTTCCGAGAAGGCGTTGATGTGTTTGTTTTGGTCTCGGTCGAAAGATGCGGGCTACAATAGCGACACTGTGTAGGTCGTCCATGTCGGAGGCGGTTTCATGACAACGACGGTGATTGACGAATTGAAGACGATGACCGTGTACCGCGAAACCAGCGTTGGTTGGGACGAAAAGTCGCTCGCCAACGAGACGGTCAATGAAGATGGAGACTATTTTATCGACCGGCCTGGATTCGCTGCTGGCGATCCACGCTCGCCTAAACGGCGAATTTACGAGGACCCCGAGGTTCAGAACTTACGGGATTACCTGCAAAAACATACGGGTATTAAGGGTCTGGAGATTTGTTCGCCTGACGAGATTGATCGGGCGCGCCGCATATTTTTTCGAGACGGATTCGTGGTGGTACGCGATCTCCTAGATTCCGAGCAGCTCGAGCGGTTTCGGGAGGGCTGCGCGCGAGTTTTGAGAGAGATTTTGAGTGTGCCGGGCAAGGCCGGACGAAAGTACATGACGGAAACGAATCGTTTACCTCATCGGTACAGCTACGGCACGTCCTCCGCGTCGAGGCAATTACTGCACGATTCGGTTTGGGCCTCGATGATTGACTTGCCGACGACTACGCCTCTTTTGAAAGCGATTTTTGGTTCGTCGGACTATCTGGTCGGCGGAGCTGGAGGTGATCTTTGCTTACCGGGAGC
>CAJWCW010000199.1 GCA_913030615.1 uncultured Gammaproteobacteria bacterium
GGTACTCGCTGTATCAAACTGTTTCGACTTAGTTTTAGATTCCCGGTGGTTGCTGGGATAGATATGCCGGCCATAAGCCGTTCAAACTGGTTTGCAAGTCGATACGCATCGATCCCGAGTGCGTAGAAAGCGGGATCCCGTTTAGCTGCAGGGAATGCGGTTTCCAGGTTGTGTCTAAGTCGAAGGGAAAACAATGTCAGAGGTAGTGCAGAAAATCGCGTTCCGTTTTTCTTTTTTATTGGAACGTCTGATCGTAGTGCGGCAGAAGTTACGAAAAGCGGTATGTCGGATCCGAAATGGAAGTCTAATGCGGCAACCAACGATTCGTATTCCCTAGACCCGACTAGTCCAACTACGGCATGTATATCGCTCCTGCGCCTCGGAACAAACTCAATTTCTCTTCTGACTAATCTTTGGACGTTTGTATGGCGCGTAAGGCTTGAGTCAATGTCCAAGGCGCGACCAACTGCGTTTGTCACGTCCTTCAAATCATCGAATGTGGTCAAACTTACTATTTCTACGCTGTTTGATATTGAGGCGGCAAAAGCGGCGTACGCCCTATGCGACCACGAAGTGTGGTCTCGAAAAACAATTATCCGAGGCGATCCTTCAATACTGATACGCCTTGCTAATTCCACGGCCTCGTCCTCAACTGCGAGGGACAATTGAGGAATGCGTCCATTAGGTCCATGCGCTTCGGTTATTTTCTGTTGGAGAGTTGGATTTACTCGGTTCAAAGCGATGGTGGGAATTGCTGTTTGTAGCGTGATCATTGATTGAACATTGGATTTGGATAAGGGGCCCAATAGGATTTGTGCGCCGTCCGCTTCGGCTCGCGAGACAACGTCTGCCATCGTGTTTCCAGAAGTGTCATAGACCAGAATTTTCTGTCGTCGATTTGCCTCGATTTCGTCGGTAGGTTGGGTAGACCAATACGCCGCGACGAATCCGTCTCGAATAGCCCGCGAGGCTTCGGCTAGTGGCCCGCTTTGAGGCAACAGAAGCGCAATGTTTCGTGGCTCATCGGGTCGCATTGAAGTTTCCGATGGGGGTTGCTTAGTCGCGAGATGGGCGGGATTTGCCGATCTCCAAACATCCCAGCCACGCTGTTGCAGAGTAGGTGTTAATGGGCTAAGGAACTTTGTGGCAAGGTCCCACCAAGCGAACTCGTCTTCGGAATCAGCATTTTTTGCGAGAGTGGCACTGTATCCTAGGGGTAGTTTTTTTATTGAAGACCAGATTCTTTCCGAAAGTTGCTTTTCGTCGACATCCGGGTAAGTGCTAAGTCTTACTAAAGTTCTAACGGCGCCGACATGATCTCCCATTGAGATTCGCACGTGGGCCGCCAGCTCCAACGCGGAGATTTCTTGTACGACGGTAGTCGGGGTAAGCGCTTCCAATCGTTTTACCAGATCGTTTTTGTAGCGCGAATTTGTGCCCAAGTAGTTCAATTCTAGCTCGATGAGCTCGACTTCGAAGCGATCAGATCGACTGAGACGGCCAAAAAGGGCGGGATCATTTTTGATGCGAGCAATAATAGATTTTGTTTGTTGCTTCCCATTGTGAGTCGACAAAACCCTCGCAGCAGAGGTAAAAAGTTGCGCAGTTTCTGCAGAACTTGCGTTCATTGCAGCTCGTCGAATCTGTATTTCCAGGTTCGACGAAGGGGAATATTGGTCCTCTTGGAAGATTTCCGGCGGTGTGATTTGACAGCCCACGACTCCTAGAATGACCAAGACGGTTAGACCAATAGGGAATGCCATGAAAGAACGGTATGGAATCTTATATGTTGTCGCGACCCCCATCGGGAACCTCCACGACATGAGCGAACGAGCGATATCAGTTTTAGAGCATGTTGATGTCATTGCGTGTGAGGATACTAGACGATGCCGTAAGCTTTTGAGCGCTTTCAACATTCAAGCGACGAACCTCATCTCCTTGCATGAACATAACGAGGAGAACATGTCTTCTCGTGTTCTTGATCTAATTGCTGAAGGTCGCAATGTTGCGCTCGTATCCGACGCGGGTACCCCGCTCATTTGTGATCCGGGTTTTAATCTAATACGCGCACTGTGGAAACAAAAACTCCGTGTGATCCCTGTTCCGGGTCCATCGGCAATTACAACGATTTTGTCTGTCGCGCCTATTCCAAACCACGACTTCAGGTTCGTGGGATTCATCCCTGCGCGCGCGCGCGCGCGTGAGGACCGACTAAAGCAACTGTTGATCGATGGCAGCTCAATATTGTTCTTTGAAACTGCGCGACGACTTTCGAATACTTTGGATGCCCTATGTAAGCTAGAAGCTAATCGGCGACAAATTTTTATAGCGCGTGAACTTACGAAGATCCACGAGAGTCTATACTTCGGAAGTGTGGAAGGCGTTCGAGATGAAATTGCATCGAACGAACAAGTTCGTGGCGAGATCGTTTGTCTTCTCGGAGGAACGACGAAGGTTCTCAGGGCAGATGTTGACTCGACACTCCAAGTTCTCTTAGCCGAGCTCGCCCCCACTCAGGCGGCAAGGTTGGCCGCTAAAATAACGGGCGAGACGCGCGCGCGTGCATACAAACGAGCACTGGCCCTAACGAGTAATGGATAGTACGCTCTTTTTCGAGTCGGCCAGGCGATCGCTGGCATGATGATTTGTCAGAGGAAAGTCCGGGCTCCATAGGACAAGGTGCCAGGTAATACCTGGGGGGCGTGAGCCCATGGAAAGTGCAGCAGAGAGTAGACCGCCATACAGTTTTATGCATGGTAAGGGTGAAAGGGTGCGGTAAGAGCGCACCGCAGGCTTCTGGTAACAGGCCTGGCTAGGTAAACCCCGCCTGGAGCAAGGCTAAATAGGAATCCAGTCGCGTGGTCCGCGCGGGATTTGGGTAGGCTGCTAGAGACATTCGGTGACGGATGCCGTAGACGAATGATTGCCCAAGACAGAACCCGGCTTATAGGCCGACTCAATTTTCCGAACGCGATGCAAGAACCCCTTACGCGCTTGGATTTAGGCATCAAGTTAAAGTGCTTTCGAGGAAAAGACTTCTAGCATCTATTTCTAATAGATATACGTCCTCCAGTGATCTATTTGTAGCCTCATAAATTCCAGAAATTTCCTTAGTTTTCTGTGGGTTAGGTGCTACTTATCCTTGACAAAGTTAACGTCCAAACCTAGGGTCGGGGTTTGTGTGGGAAAAAGTGGGAAAATCAGGTTAAAGGTGGTAATTACCGTCGCAGGTAAGAATCTTGACTTGAGGTCTCAATCTTATGTTTCGAGGCATTGCAAGCGTAACTATGGACTCGCGTGGGCGGATGGCTCTGCCGTCGCGATTTCGCGAGGAAGCGGAGCGGCGCACGGAAAATCGCCTGGTTGCAACGATTGATACTAACGAACAGTGCTTGCTCCTCTATTCGCTAGGAGATTGGGAAGAAGTACAGCGTCGACTCGAGGCGCTCTCGAATATCGGTACTTCGGCGAGACTGTTGCAACGGTTATTAATTGGGCATGCGACCGACGTGGAAATGGATGCTCAAGGACGGGTCCTCATTCCTCCGATGCTGCGGGAGTATGGGGAATTAGAGAAGAAAATCGTCCTAATGGGCCAAACCAATAAACTCGAGATATGGGGTGAACAGATCTGGAGAACTCGAAGAGAAGAATGGCTCAAGGCGACACGCGAGAGCGC
>CAJWCW010000200.1 GCA_913030615.1 uncultured Gammaproteobacteria bacterium
AATACCCGTGTATTAGCCGCGATGGACGGTATTCCTCGGCACGTATTTGTTGATGAAGCGCTCGCGCATAGAGCTTACGAGGACTCTGCGCTTCCGATTGGATTTAGTCAGACGATTTCTCAGCCACTGGTAGTGGGCCTAATGACACAGCTACTCCTAGAGTCCAATCCCAGTCGCGTGCTTGAAATTGGCACTGGATCCGGCTATCAGACAGCGATTCTTTCCGAACTCGTGGAAACGGTTTACACCGTTGAACGGATCAGCGGACTAGTTGATCGGGCCAGGGAAACATTCCGTTTGCTGAATGTTACCAACGTCCGCCAGAAACATGACGATGGCAATTTGGGTTGGTCTGATGAAGGACCTTTCGATGCGATTCTTGTGACAGCGGCGTCACGAGGGTTACCCGAAGCGTTGCTCCACCAACTTACGGAACAGGGGCGAATGGTCATACCCGTCGGCGATGGCGATGTGCAAGAGCTGAAAGTGATCGATCGAATGGAGGATGCGTGGCAGCAAGAAACGGTTGACTACGTTCGGTTTGTTCCGCTGGTGGGTGGCACTGTTCGGTGAAGAAGCCACCGGATGTTGAAATGCTAGGCATATTGGCACGCGGTGTGGCGATGGGTATTGCGGAAATTGTTCCGGGGATTTCTGGGAGTACGATTGCTCTCATCACTGGAATTTATGACCGGATGATCAACGCGCTGGCGTCCTTTTCAGCAGCGTCTGCAACGATGCTTTTTCGTAAGGGTTGGCGTGTGTTTACTGTGCACCACGACATCGGGTTTTTGTGTGTTTTATTAGTGGGCATGATGCTGAGTCAACTGGTACTCGCTAACGTGATTCGGTTCCTTCTCGACACAGCACCGCTATACGTATGGGGGTTCTTCTTCGGGCTTGTGGCCGCAGCCGTCATTCAAATTGGGTCCAGAGTAAAGCCGCGAATTCTCGCGGTGGCCGGGATTTGTGGGCTTTTTGTCGGTGGGACATTTGTTTTTCTTCCAGCGCAGACGCCTGAACTCTGGCTGCCGCTCGTGTTCGCCGGCGGTATGCTCGCGGTGGCTGCATGGATGCTGCCTGGGATTTCCGGAAGTCTAGTGCTGGTAATCCTGGGCCTTTACGGCCCGATGCTGAAGGCTCTTACGTCGCTGGATTTGATCCCGCTACTGACCTTTGGACTGGGTTTAGTCGCGGGACTGGTCGCTTTTGCACGGTTTATTCGGTACCTCTTCCACCAATATCACGATGTAATATTGGGTTTCCTCACGGGCCTAATGGCCGGATCCCTCATGGTGCTCTGGCCTTGGCGCATCGAAACAGATCTTCTATGGCCGACGCATTACGCGATGGGCCCTCCATGGGTTGGAGTAGCGGGCATGATGGCGCTCGGAATGGCGACGGTCTTTGTGCTCGTATTCGCAAGTCGGCGTGTGGACTAAAACCATACTGCTGTCTTATGGTCTGGTCTTCCTGAGTGGTTGTACCACTGAGTCAAGAGCCGTCGTGGTCGAGCGCTCTTCCATCAGCTTGCGGGACGCCAACTACTACGTGGTGGCGCCAGGCGATTCCTTGTACTCGATAGCTTGGCGTTTCGATACGCAAGCAAAACTCTTGGCCGAATATAACGAAATTGACTCGCCGTACTTAATTCAACCGGGTTGGCGTCTCTCTCTTCGGTCTAAAAACACTCGCCTCAGCGACAAAAAACACAACAATAAAGTCAAGAAATCTACACGTAAGCCCGATACAGAGGGTAGGGACTCACCTAAAACGGTCGTTCAAAGGTATACAGGGGCGTGGCGTTGGCCTGTGGAGGCTGTCGTGACTCGTCCTTTTGGATCGGGTAACAAAGGCATTGATTACGTGCTTGCTCGTGGTCAGACGATTCATGCGGCGGCGAAAGGCATGGTGGTATATACCGGCCCGGGCCTCGGTGGTTACCGTAATTTAGTGATCGTCAAGCATGACGCTAGCTATCTTTCAGCCTACGGGATCAATACAGACTACTTAGTTGCGGAGGGTGATGCAGTTGGTCCGGATAAAGGAATAGCACGCGTGGTAAGTTCGGTGAATAACGGCGGAAAATTTCACTTTGAGGTACGGCGCGAAGGCAAGCCCGTGAATCCCCACCAACTTGTGTCGTCAAGGTGACCGCATTGGAGGTAAATCGCGTCGAATAAGATAGCTGGCGACGCTCTGTCAGGTGACTTAAGTCGATAGTTAGCGTTCGAGGTACTGGCGTTTATTCGCGACCTCGCGCCATTCGGCTTCGTCGTCGGGAGCGTCTTTTGCCTCACTGATATTCGGCCAAATTTCAGCCATTTCGGCGTTGATTTCCATAAAATCTTGCTGATCTTCGGGCACTTCGTCCTCTGAGAATATTGCGTCGACGGGGCACTCTGGTTCACACAAGGCGCAGTCAATGCATTCATCCGGGTGAATGACTAGCATGTTAGGCCCTTCGTAGAAACAGTCTACTGGACATACCTCCACGCAATCCGTGAGTTTGCACTTTATACATGCCTCGCCAATGATGAAGGTCATAAATTCGGTTCCGTTATAGCGCCACAGGTCGCCGGTTGATTCAGACGAGCGCCGTATTCTAACGATCAAACGCTTTGGATCAATCTTTTTTGGAGTTGGCGTCTCTTACAAGGTCGTAGAGCAACTCCAGCGCTGCGAGAGGTGCATAGTTGTCAGCGTCGATCGACCGGAGACGCTCAACGATCGGATCAACCATCGGCGGTGAATTTGCCGTTCGAGCGAAAAGATCGCCTTGATCGTCGGCTGAAATCGCGGCTGCAGTTTCGAGGGAATGTAGCCGTTGCCTAGCATCTGCTAATACCGTTTCTGGAATCCCCGCGAGTTTAGCAACCTGCAAACCATAACTCTGAGATGCTGGGCCTTCACGCACAGCATGCAGAAATACCACATCCCCGCCGTGTTCGACGGCGTCAAGGTGGACGTTGACAATTCCTGGTAATTCATCGGGTAGCGCTGTCAATTCAAAATAGTGGGTAGCAAAGAGAGCAAAGGATCTAATCTGCGAACCGATCTCGACTGCGATGGCCCATGCCAGTGCGAGGCCATCGAACGTGCTTGTTCCCCGTCCGATTTCATCGAGCAAAACCAAGCTTCGGCTTGTTGCGTTGTGGAGTATGTTGGCCGCCTCGGTCATCTCCACCATAAACGTTGAACGTCCGCCAGCCAGGTCATCGGACGCACCGATCCGCGTAAATATGCGATCGATTGGGCCTAACCGAGTAAAGCTTGACGGCACGAAACAGCCTGAATACGCCATCAGGGTGATCAGCGCCGTTTGTCGCATGTAGGTCGACTTGCCGCCCATATTAGGTCCGGTGATGATGAGCATGTGCCGGCTCTCATTGAGTTCGATGGAGTTGGGAACGAAAGAATTTGTGCTCGCTGAAAGGACTGGGTGGCGGCCGTCTCGTATTTCGATACAAGGTGCCTCGCTAAATTGAGGGCGAGTTAAACCTAAGATGTCCGCAGCAGTTGCAAGAGCTTGTAATACATCGATCCTAGCAACCGTTTCGGCGATTGAACGCAAGTTAATGACCTCACCTTGAAGATAATCAATGAGCTCCTGATAGAGACGTTTTTCGTGTCGCAACGCACGTGCCTTACTGGTAA
>CAJWCW010000201.1 GCA_913030615.1 uncultured Gammaproteobacteria bacterium
GCGAGTCTCATGGTGACGGATGTGGCCGATCCCGGGGACTGGCAACGTCTTTTTAGATCGCCGAACTTATCGAAATTTGAGCAACCGACGGTTGAGGGCATTGAGTTCCCGAGATTGGGTCTGAGTCAGGCATGGAATGATCTTGCTCACGGGATGCTCCAGGTGACGACGTACGCTGTGAAGCCGTCACTGGCAGGAGACCAAACCGCTTTTCGTGTCACCGGGATACCCGATCAGAAGGGTTCCATTTTCGTCCGATGCGACGGGTCTGAGTACTCCAACTGGAAAAGTGTGGGGTCTGACGCGATCGAAATTAGAACGGAAATTGGCTCCCATTCGTTTCAGATCTATACAGGCTATCGGGAAGGTTCGGCCGACGTCGATCAACGCACGAGGACCCAAGCTGTTCCATCGGAGTCACGGCATTCCAACGCTTCCGTAAGTGGCATCATTCGAGTAGGAAGCTTGAACGGTTTGGCTAGTTGTCCTTGTTGCAGTTAATTTCCTCGACTCTCGTGGAAGAGCGAAGCCGGTGCATGGTTGTATGACGCGTACTATTCTTGTGTGGATCTGAGTTAGAGAGAGAGCTATGTATCCCGGATATTATGCGGCTAGTGCTCCGGATCATCCGGCCGCGATCAACGCTGCGACCAACGAGGTCCTAACGTACGGACAGCTCGATGCTCGTTCAAATCAACTCGCACAGCTCTTGTACGAGCGTGGCTTGCGGCGCAATGACCACGTTGCCATATTCATGGAAAATAACCTGCGTTTTTTCGAAGTCGCGTGGGCAGCGTTACGATCCGGTCTTTACATCACGACCATCAATCGATACTTAACGGCGGAAGAGGCCGCATACATCGTCGATGACAGTGGCGCTAAGGCGCTGGTGTCATCCCAGGCCATGAACGCTGCGGCTGCTGAATTGGGATCATTAATTCCGGATTGTCCCACTTTACTCATGACGGACGGGCCAATCGAAGGCTGGGGTTCGTACGAGGAACAGATAGACGCCTACCCAGACACCCCTATTGATGAGCAGTGGCAAGGCGGTTCGATGCTGTACAGTTCTGGGACTACTGGACGACCGAAGGGGATTCTTAGAGCGCTCCCCGAGATCAAGGTGACGGACATTGAGCCAACTGCCCCGGGGATCGGGTCGGTTTATGGATTTGACCGTGAAACCATCTATCTGTCGCCGGCGCCACTCTATCATGCAGCTCCCTTCGGGTTTACGACGGGGGTTCAAAGGCTCGGGGGAACGGTGGTTGTCATGCCACGATTTGATGCGCTTGACGCGCTCCGTTATATCGAGGAATTTCAGGTCACTCATAGTCAGTGGGTGCCAACTATGTTCGTCCGAATGCTCAAGCTCAGTGACACCGAGCGCTCTCGGTATCAACTTGGTTCGCACCGGGTGGCGGTCCACGCAGCAGCACCGTGTCCGGTGGACGTCAAACGTCGAATGATCGAGTGGTGGGGACCGATCCTAGAGGAGTACTACGCTGGCACAGAAGGTAATGGCTCGACGGCGATTGGAAGTAAAGAATGGCTAGAGCACCCTGGTTCCGTCGGTCGGTCCAGGAGCGGCGTATTACACGTATGTGACGAGGACGGCAAAGAACTTCCGCCAGGCGAGTCTGGTGTCATCTACTTTGAGCAGCCTGTCATGTCGTTCAGTTATCACAACGCTCCGGAGAAAACACGCGAGGCGCAGCACCCGGAATACCCCAACTGGTCAGCGCTCGGTGACGTCGGATATCTTGATGACGAAGGGTATTTGTATCTCACCGATCGTAAGTCGTTCATGATTATTTCCGGGGGCGTCAACATTTATCCCCAAGAAATAGAGAATGCCTTGGTTATGCACCCGAGCGTTATCGATGTCGCGGTATTTGGCGTCCCCAACGACGATTTTGGCGAGGAGGTAAAGGCGATCATCCAACTGGCCGACGAGGTGGAAGGCAACGAGTCGACAGCCGAAGATTTACTTGAATATTCGAGGGAACATCTTGCCAACTACATGGTGCCGCGTTCCATTGAATTTATTGAGGAGATGCCGCGTTTGCCGACCGGGAAGTTGTATAAACGCCTGCTACGGGATAAGTACTGGGGCAAACATGACTCGCGCATCGTCTGACACCCTGAGCACGGTCATCCGATCCGCGGCGGCGGTGACCGAGCCTTGGCGTTCGTCGACAACGTTTCTTGGAAGACAAAGGCAACGGTAGTGGAATTGACGTCCGCCGACATAACGCAATACGAGGAGGAGGGCTATCTCGTCGTACGAGATGCGTTGGACGCTGCGGAGCTGAATCGTTTTGACAAGGCGTTTCGGACGCATCTTGATGAATTGCATCCGAGTGATCTGAAATACCCCGACCCTGGTCGATATACGTTGGCTAAAAGCTGCATGGCCGATCCGGATCTCGCGTTCGTTGTTGAGCATCCCAATATCGTCGAGCCCGCTCGTTGCTTACTGCAAGAAGATCCGATCCTTACCGCGTTCGTTATTTACGATAGAACGCCAGGTGGTCCGGGAATTCCTGCGCACAACGACTACAAGCGATGGCGTCCTGTCGGGTCATCGATGAATTGGCTGTTTACGGTTGTTCCGTTGTGCGACTTCGATGAAAGGCGCGGTCAGCTTTTTGTTGCGCCGGGGTCGCATCGACTCGAGCGTGTGCAACCCGGTCCAGGGCGTGCGCAGGAAGTGTCCGAAGCGGTCCGTCCCGATGACGATGCGTTTGTCGACCCGGAGCTCTGCCGTGGTGACTTGCTGATTATGAATATGCACTGTTGGCATCGAGCAGCGCCGAATCACAGCGCCGAACATCGTCTGGGTTTCTTCAATAAATATGCGGGAATTTCTTGTCCCCCAGCGACGGGCTATTACCTTTTCAACGACGATGCATTTAATGCCTTGTCGACTGCAGGCCAGCGCTATATTGCTGTGCATAGCGATCGGCCGATCTCGAGGGCGCGGATGTTGTTGCAGCGAGGCGATCGATATCTATTTGCAGAAGGCGAGAACGGTCTCCATTTACCCGGCGGACCGACGTGGCGGGAAAGCGCGATCCCTGATTGGGACATCGGTAATTACATTGCCTCCGTGCACGGGCATATGAGGGATCAGGTAAGAGTTGAGACGCCCTGGGCGAGCTACATCGGAGACTATTACGAAAACGGTGATGTCTGCCGCGTGTACGGTTATGAATTGAACGACAACGGTTTCCCCGTCGCGTACGAAGGCGAGTGGTTAGACTTCGATAACGTTGAGGAACGGGCCACCCAAGGTTATGAGTTGGAAGCAATTGCAACGTGGAATCGACCCGATGTAACGCGGGGTAAAGGAGTGACGCAAGCACAAGCTCGTATTGACCAATATGCGTATTGAGCCATTCGTTGACGCACACACCGAGAATTCAGATTAGCGACACCGGGCGCGGCACCATCGTCTCAATTGAAGAGAATGTTCTTAATGATGAAAGCGGAGAGAATGGCTTGCACAAAAAAGATCACAAAGATGCAGGCCGTGACCCATACGCGCGGGCGGATACGCTGATCCATTTGTTTGGCCTGTAGATACAGAGTCATGAAACTCTGAACCGG
>CAJWCW010000202.1 GCA_913030615.1 uncultured Gammaproteobacteria bacterium
CTGATGTCTGTCGACACCCACTTCATTCCGTTTTTCTTCTTCGTGCTTGAGAATGACGGCAGTACGTAGTGCCCAGGCGAGGTATGCCTGGCACGCGAAGGAAAACAATCTTGACACAAACATTCGCCGCGTTAGGGATTTCTAGCGCATTTCTCTCTGCTTTGAAGGACATCGGCTATCAACAGCCAACACCGATTCAATCGAAGTCGGTCGCTCACCTCTTAGACGGCCACGACTTAATGGGCGTAGCGCAGACTGGTACGGGCAAAACGGCCGCGTTTGGATTGCCGTTACTACAACGATTGGACCAGGCCAACGAGCCCGCTCGAACGCGCCGGCCTAGGTCGCTGATATTGGCACCCACGCGTGAGCTGGCATCGCAAATTCACAGCGAGCTAGAAAAATTTGCCAAGAACACCTCGATTCGATGCTCAGTCATCTTCGGTGGCGTCGGTCAGAATCCGCAAGTTCGTCAATTACAACAAGGCGTCGATGTATTGGTCGCCACACCGGGGCGATTGCTGGATCTGGTAGGGCAAGGCCACGTGGACCTGTCCACGATTTCAGTGTTGGTACTTGACGAAGCAGACAGACTGCTCGATATGGGATTCATCCATGACGTAAAACGCATCGTTCAGCAAACGCCGAAATCGCGCCAGTCGCTGCTGTTCTCCGCCACCATATCGAAAGACGTGTCGGAGCTGGCTCGCAAAATGCTACGTGACCCAATTCGGGTCAACGTGTCGCCCAAACAACCCACGGTCAAAACGATCGACCAGCGAGTCATTATGGTCGAAAGTCCGGATAAGCTAGAGACATTGCAGACCTTGCTTCATGACAAGGCCTTATCCCGGGCCATTGTTTTTACCCGCACGAAGCACGGCGCTAACAAAGTCGTGAAAAAGCTTTGTGCTGCGGGGATAAGTGCGGACGCAATCCACGGCAATAAGTCTCAGTCGGCGCGGCAGCGAGCGCTCGCCGATTTCAAGAAGGGGCGGACGTGGGTGCTGGTAGCGACCGATATCGCGGCTCGCGGTTTGGACATCGAAGGAGTGTCACACGTTATCAACTTGGAACTGCCGCACGAACCCGAAAGTTACGTGCACCGCATCGGCCGGACTGGTCGCGCTGGCGCCAGCGGTGTCGCATGGTCGTTAGTGGCTCCGTCCGAAGTTTCCCGATTGCGCGCGGTCGAAAAACTGATTCGCCTGGACCTCGCACACTTTGATACAGGGCTCAACAAACTCGGTCCGGAAGAAACCGGGCGGAGACAAACGCAGACCTCTGCGAGCCAAGCTGACAGTCGCCGCGAAGGTGGGTCCAACAAAAAACGTCATGGCCGTCGGCGCCGAACACAACGTCGGGCTGCATAGACCGTAAGGTATTTCTACAACAAGGTTCAGGCACGGCCCCGAGACAGAATTACTCACGCTAAACACACGCCGAAATGAATCTGAGTGACCAGCGCCTCATACGAAGAGACTGGAAATCGTTTTAAACGGCCGCCATGCTTTGACGGATCCCCGGGTCCAACTCAGTTGTAGTCGGATCTACGCGCGACAACCTGACGGAGCCGAATGCTCAAGATGACTCTGCTCACGATAATCAGTGCTTTGGCACTCTTTTATATCGGCGTGTGCGGCTTGTTGTATTTCATGCAGGAACGCTTGTTATTTTTCCCAAGTCCAGTTGCCGGATATCCAACGCATCCCGCCATCGAACCCGTTTCGCTCAGAAGCGGTAACGTGCAACTAGCAGGCTGGGTTATCAACAAAGATATCCAAGGACCGCTGCTGGTGTACTTTGGTGGCAACGGTGAGGAATTATCGCAATCGACGTCGCACTTTGTGTCGTTGCCCGCCACCTCAATCCTTATCAACTACCGTGGTTATGGCGACAGCGAGGGCAAGCCGAGCCAAATCGGAATGTTCGCCGATGCCGAAGCCGTGGTCGATTTCGCCCAAGCCGCGTATGGACATGACCGACCGCTACTCGTATTCGGTCGCAGTCTCGGTAGCGTCATCGCCGTTCACACGGCTGCCGAGAAACACCCCGAGGCCTTGATCCTGATGAGCCCATTCCGAAGCGTGGCCGACGTCGCAACAGTCCGATACCGCTGGATACCCGCTGCAACGATTCGTTGGATGTTGCGGCATCCGTTCGACGTGACGACAGCCATCGGCGAGTTACCAAGCCGAACGTTGATTATTCGAGCCGACGAAGATCGCGTCATTCCGCCGAGGGAGACTGATCTCTTCATCGACCGACTTAACACACCACCAGACATTGCCCGATACCTGGGTCAGCACAATGAGCCCATGGCACACCCCGATATATGGCGGCCGCTGCACGCCTTTGTCACAAACACCCAACGCCATTAGCTCCGACCCGAAACACTCAAGAACCCGCGACGAATAAAACCCTACAGATGTATAGGGTCAGTCACATCTGACAGATTGGCGTGCCAACGAAGGTGTTTTCTCTTCAGGTAACAGAAAATGACGCTATGATCCTTGAGGGAACAAAGCATGTCAGGGGTCGAATGAAGTATCGCCGTTTCGGACGGACGGAAATGTTGGTCTCGCAGTTTTCGCTGGGGTGTATGCAATTTATTCGGAACACTCCAGAGGAAACGGCGATCTCAACCATAGAACGTGCGGTTGCTTCAGGCGTAAATCATATTGAAACGGCGCGGGGGTACGGAAATTCCGAAGAACGGGTAGGCAAAGCACTAAAACGGATCTTAAAACACGTCCCAAGGGAACAACTGTATGTGACCACTAAGATCGGTCCGTCAACGAACGTTGACGAATTCAAGCGAAACTTCGAGAAGTCGATCGGTTATCTAGGTCTCGATTATCTCGATAATTTGGACTTTCACGGCCCTGGCAATCTAGACGTCATCAGGCCTGCGATGCGCGACGATGGTTGTTTGGGATACGTGCGTCGTTTAATGAGTGAAGGCGTAGTTCGTCATTTCGGTTTTTCAACGCATGGATACCCCAACGGCGTCTTGGATCTAGTCAATACCAATGAATTTGAATCAATCAATCTCCACTACTACTACTTCTATCAAGGACTACGTGACGTAGTTGCAAGAGCCGCCGAACTCGATATGGGCGTCTTTATTATTAGCCCCAATAATCAAGGTGGTCGTTTACAAGCCCCCACTGCAAAACTCTCAGAGGCGTGTGCGCCGCTGGCTCCCATGAATTTCAATCACATGTGGTTGTTGAACCAGCCGGATGTGCACACCTTGTCGTTTGGACCCGCAACACCCGATGAGATAGATGCCAACCTTGTCGCACAGGATTACGACGGGACTGGCGAACAAAGAGAGATATTCGATCATGTATTAGGACAGGTAGAAAAGGCGTACAGGACTCGATTAGGCGACGATTTCTGTACCGTATGCAATCAGTGCTTACCCTGTCCCGAAAACATCAATATTCCAGGCGTTTTGAATTGGCGGCAGATGCACAAAGCCTTTGATATGACAGCCTATGCGCAAGGTCGATACGAAAAAGTAGGAAGCGGGGGTGCGTGGATCCTCGG
>CAJWCW010000203.1 GCA_913030615.1 uncultured Gammaproteobacteria bacterium
GGCTTCCGGCCGGTGGACCAGGCCTGGTTTGATACCTACGGCGATCTGGCCGACGACCCACGCGGTGCGGTTGGATGGATTCACCCGTCCACCGGGGCAACCCATTACGGTGCCTACAACCGGCCCGGAGTTGATGGTTCAGCTAATTGGCCTTACATGCCATCGCAGTGTTACATGAACTCGGACTGTGCAGCCTACGATATTGGTAGCGCCGACCAGCCGGACATCATTTCGTTGTCGGACGATGATCAGAGCGAAGAATTTATTCATAACGCCGGCTCGTTGATTCTGGATTACGAATTCAACGAAAACGTGGCGTTACGTTACCTCGGCAATTATCAATCGTTCATGTACTACTTTAACCGTGACGTGAACGTGTCGAATGGTGTTACGTCGGACATTGACGACACCGTCATTGCCCAGACCGAGAGCCGCTCGCACGAGCTGCGCTTGTTCTGGCAGATCGGTGAGAACTGGACCGCGACCAGTGGGCTATACACTTTCTGGGAATCGCGTGACCAGTGGTACGGTATTCGGGAACGGGCCGCTCAAGGCCGGGTTATTAATCCCGCCATCTACGGTCCCGAGGGTTGGGAGACTTTCCTTACCGATTCGTTGGCCGTGGTCGGCTGGATCGTGCCGGGCTGCATGAACTGGGGCGGAACCCTCGGTAATGACCAAGCTGGTCAGCTTACCTACAACGACGCTACGCATCCGGGCTACGGAAGCTTTTGCGGCGACCCAGGACGGGATTATCCGTTTACCGGACATCTGCCTGGAGTCCTCCCAAGCCATGAACACGATACCGGCGCCCTTTACGAGCACCGGAACTACATCGATAACGATTCGGCGGCCTTTTACACCCAGGGCGATCTGCGCCTGGCGGATAACTTCAGCGTCACGCTGGGTATGCGTTATTCCAAAGACTGGCGCGATGCCGAAGAGCAACGCGGTGGTTACAGCGAAATCGAGGCCAACCAATACGGCTGGCTCCCCTGGGCCATCTACACCCGCTGCACCATTCAGATCGCTGCGGGCGGAACCTGCCCGGGCGTGGTCGATCCGCTGCAGTTCTTTGGTCCTGGTGTCACGCCGTTAGCGGCGTTGAACGTGGCCATGGGTGCGGCAACGTTCACCAACGACCCGACCGGTAATTTTCCGATCGCACCGGTGTGTGAGCTGACGGCCGAGACTTGTGATCGGCCGTTACGGCTGACCGGGGTACCGATCTCGTGGGGTACGCGGACGTTGGGAACGTTCAAGCAGGACGGTGAATTTACCTTCCGGGTGAACTTCAACTGGGAGCCGACGTCGGACATCCTCATGTATTTTGGTGCCACCGAAGGCTACCGTGCCGGTGGCTTCAACATGGGCGGGTCGGATAACCGGTCCGAGATCGATTCGACCGGCGACGGGGCTGCGAACTTGCGCGTCATGTCACAGTACGATGGCGAGAACATCACGTCGTACGAATTTGGCTACAAAGGCTCGCACCTCGACGGCCGGCTGATGTTGAACATGGCCCTCTACTACTACGACTACGAGAACTACCAGGACCACATCGAGACCTGGGAGAGTGAATCGGGGGACTTTGCCTTACCCGACATCACCTTTGTCGGGCCGGATGGCACCGAGCAAAGTCTGAACCCACCCGCGGGACGTGGACCGGTGTCGATCACGACCAACATCCCTTCAGCCCACAACAATGGGTTTGAGGTGGATGCCGTGTACCTCTTAACCGATGGCCTCACGGTCGGCGGCAACATGAGCTACACCCAAAGTCAGTACGACGCCCGCTACACGTTCTTTAACGACGACGATCCGCGCTACCCGCGTGAGATTTTCGGTGGTGACCTGAATGAGGATCCGTGCGATATGCCGGCAGATGTTAAAGCGCTGTACTGCATCGAGGTCGACGGGCTTGATCTAGCCGGCATTCCAAAGTGGAAAGCGACCGGTTGGGCGTCCTACAAGTGGAACATGAGTCGTGGTGACCTGACCATGTACGGAGCTTTGGCGTACACGGGTGACTACTCGACTAAAGAGTTCAACCGGCCCTGGGACTGGGTCCCGGAACGACATCGCTTGGACGTGCGGGCGACCTATCGTGCGAATTCGGGCAAGTGGCAGAGTTCGATCTTCATCGATAACGTGCTTGATAAGACCTACGTTCGGGAATCGGACATGCATAACCGACACTCGGGCTACGGCGATAACTGGCCGAACAACGTTGTCGCGCTCTATCCGCGCTACATCGGGGTGGATTTCACCTACAACTTTAGTTTGTAGTTAGCACTCACTCGGCAATAAAAAGGCGCACTTCGGTGCGCCTTTTTCGTATCTAGACGAGGATAAAACTCGATCGATTCACACGTGGAGCATGGACTGACGCTGTGACGGGTGCGAAAGCGTATGACTATGCTGTCGCAGGAATCGAGACTATATTCATTACATAGGATTTTCGGAGACCAGCATGAAAACGCGTTGGCAAAACGTTCTCGTCGGGACCCTCGGAGCGTTGATCGCATCGGGATCGTTGGCGGCAGAAGAAGGAGGGCTGCAAGGGCGTCCGCCCTGGATGCAACCCCAGGTCGTGAAAGCGTCTGTTGCCATCAAGATGACGACAGATCAACAAGCCGTGTTTCGGGAAGCGGTCGGGGGATTTCTCGATGGGCTGACCAGGGAGTATGTCTCCATGATGAAACAACAGAAAGAGGATATTCCGCGGCGGATTAAACAGGCTCGTAGCCGACATGCTCGAAAGATGGACAAGAAGATGCGCGCCGTTCTCGATGATCAGCAATACGAGCGCTATCTGACGTATCGGAAACTGTTGGTGGCTTCGACCGACGTGATGGTCAATCCACCCAGTCGGCGGGGACGTCGCGGCTGATTGTTACCGACTAGAAGTAAACGCTATGCCCATCCACGAGTGCTAGCGCAACGATTCGTGAGAACCAGTTGAGTGATTCGATAGATATCAACGCACGCGGCCGCCGCCTCGATCTAGGGGGCGAGTTTGCTATTCCACCCGGGGATCCGATATCACACTTTGGTGCAGGGTTCGCCAAGATTCTCTGTTCGAATGTCTTTCTGGCGGGACTCGATCCAGGGTTTGCGGCAGAACACAACGGTTACTTCACGGCGCCTTATGAAGACCGATCACACGTCACGGACATTGATGTCGACGTTGAATCACAGAGCGTGCGCGTTGCCCTGGATAACGGGGTCACTCGTACCGCGAGGATTTGCGGTAGCCAGGGCGCGGTAGCGATACCTTTGGAAGCCGATGACGTTTCTTTCACACCGAGCGTCGTCGTCTCGGCCCTGCCGCCTGCAGAGACGCAACCCTGGCCCCTGGGTGATGCGGTTGACCCCTACGATGGACCCCTCGACCAACAAGCGATCGCCGATGCCGTGGATCTAGCCTTTGACGAAGGGAGCATGACGTCGGCGTTGGTGGTCACCCACCGAGGATCGCTGGTCGCGGAACGTTACGGCGAAGGCATCGAATCGACAACGCCGCTCGAAAGTTGGTCGATGGGGAAAA
>CAJWCW010000204.1 GCA_913030615.1 uncultured Gammaproteobacteria bacterium
GGTATGGGTTTGTTCGAACTCATGTTTTCGATGATGACCTTTAACGAATCCGCCATGTTGCGAGCATTTCGAGAGCTCGGTTTCGAAACGCGCAAAGGCGACGACGACACCCTCCTCTACATCGCCAGACGCATGATTTCGCGTTCAGACACCGGCTCGTTTCAAGGTGAGTTCACCGAAGATATGACGGACGAAATGTTTGACGCCGTTCGAGAAAGCCCCATCGTCACAGTCCCCACGGATTTCGTTCTGGTTGCTCGCGCATTCTCGCTGCTTTCAGGGATCGGTCACGCCATCGGCCAGCGCGGCAACGCCCTGGATGCTATGAGCTGAGCGATAGCAAAAACCGGCTTGGGGAGTACTCCACTCAACGCGCACCGCCACCCACAATGGACATCGGAACTTACCCATGGAAAACGAAACGACGCTGAAGGCTGATTACCTCGTGATTGGAAGCGGCGCCATGGGCATGGCATTTTGCGATGTCCTGCTATCAGAGACGGACGCAAACATCCTGATCGTAGACAAGCACCATCAACCCGGCGGCCACTGGAACGACGCCTACCCGTTTGTCCGACTACATCAACCATCAGCATTTTATGGCGTCAACTCCAAAAAACTAGGCAACAATACTGTAGACGCCACCGGCTGGAATAAGGGTTTATACGAATTAGCCACCAACGATGAGGTTTGTGGCTATTTCGATCAGGTGATGTGCCGTCAGTTTTTATCGTCGGGCAGAGTGCAATATTTCCCAAGCTGTGAGTACCAGGGCAACGGGGCATTCACCTCCTTGGTGTCAGAAGAAAAATATTCGGTTTCCTTCAAAAAAGAGGTTGATTCGACCTATATGAAAGTTGCGGTGCCGTCCAAACGCACCCCTCCATTTGATCTAGATGGTGACGTGCACTGCGCTCCGCCCAATGATCTGCCTTCCCTTCGTCAGAAATACGAGCGTTTCGTCATCGTGGGCGCCGGTAAAACTGCAATGGACGCTGCCCTTTTTCTTCTGAAAAACGATGTCGCTGCAGAAAACATCGCCTGGATCATGCCTCGGGATTCGTGGATCCTTGATCGTGCACAGATTCAACCGACTCTCGAGTCCATAGGAACGGCCCTTGCATCGCAACTCGTGCCAGGAGCGGAGTCCGAGAGCATCGACGACCTTTTTACGAACGTATCCGAAGCAGGCGGTCTATTGCGGATCGACGACTGCGTAAAACCAACTATGTATCGTTGTGCGACAGTCACGAAGGCCGAACTCCAACAGCTCAAACGCATCAAAAACATTGTACGAATGGGCCGTGTGAAAGCGATCGATGAACAGGAAATCATAATGGAAGAAGGATCCACGTCTACGAGTCCGACTACGCTACACATCGACTGTGCTGGCGATGGTTTAGCGAAAAGACCCGCCGTACCCATATTCGAGGACAAAAAAATTACGCTCCAATCTGTCAGGACTTGTCAGCAAGTATTTTCAGCCGCCTTCATCGGTCATGTTGAAGCAAGCTATCAAAAGGACGAAGAAAAAAACGACCTCTGCAAGGTCGTGCCTCACCCAAATACCGACATCGATTTTCTTCGAAATAACCTGGCTGATTCAATCAACCGGGATAGGTGGGCGAAGGAGCCGAAACTACAGCAATGGCTACAAAATTGCAGACTCGATTTTACCAGTCACGTTCTCAATTCGAACCCATCAATAAAGATTTTGGCATTCCTGAGCAAGTTGCCTTTCCTGCCGATCCCAAACCGACTTACTGCTGTGCAAGAACAAGCAACTCAAAATATCAAAAGATTACTGGATGACCTAGATTCATAAGCAAGTCACCGAATTCAACCCATCTCAAGCCTGCTCAACACAGGTGTTGGCCACGATCTGACGATCGTCAGCCATCGCTTGTGTATATACCTAACTCTTAACGCAAACGGTCGACCAGCTGGTCTTCGTCTGGAAACTCGCCGGTTTCGTGCTTGGAGTACACCAAGTCACCGTCAACCACCACATCGAAGATGCCGCCGGCCCCTTCAATAAGAAACGCATCGGCGTTATACGCGTCTTTCAATTTAGCCGCCAAACTGACGGCTTTTGGTTTATACGATCACGCGCCGCAATAAGTAATGGTGATGTCCATTCTCGCAATCTCCAATAATCAAGGAATCCGCAAATCATAACCGATGCGCGACGTCCTCGTGCGTTCCCTTTGTTGATCCCGACAAGGCTCCGCGCTTAGCTTACCCAACGAATTCAACACATCGAATACACTGCGCAGCTATGCAAGCAAGCCGAAGAAAAATATGGGTCGACGGTGACGCCTGTCCCAAAAACGTCAAAGAAATTCTATTTCGTGCCGCGGAACGTGTTCGTATCGAGTTGTTTCTGGTCGCCAATCAGTTTGTTTCGGTACCGAAATCGCCACTATTACGATCCGTTCAAGTCCCATCCGGCATCGACGTCGCCGACAACTACATCGTGGAACACGTGTCGCCCAACGACCTGGTCGTCACCGCTGACATTCCGTTAGCGGCCCTCATCGTCCACAAACACGCGCTCGCCCTCAATCCGCGTGGAACACTCTACGATGAGGAAAATATAGCTGCCCACCTAGGCCGACGTAATTTTATGGACCAATTACGATCTACTGGCACCATCACTGGCGGGCCGGACGCGTTCAACAAAGTCGATCAGCAAAGGTTCGCCAATGCCCTCGATCGTTGGCTGGCAAGGGAAAGCTGAGCCACCTCCGGATACTCGCCAACCGCCTTCGGCTCGGATCCTTCATCGAAACGACGCAACCCGAGCCCCAGCCTTGATCAGGCCTGAGCTCAGGCAACTACCGTCGTGTCACGCTCTGCTCTGAGTATTTACTCAGTGAACGGGCCCGATATCTCGTAGGTGACGCCGTCAGCGGAATCCCCAGTCGAACCGCGTTGTGAACTGACATAGAGCCGCGTCATATCGGACGTGAACGCCGGGCCCGTCATTTCCGAACTGCTATGCCCGATGATACGACAGATCGGCACCACGTAATCATTGGCGATCGCAACCAACTCCATGTTGCCACCGTCTTCCGCGATGATGACATCGCCCTGCGGGCTCATCTCAAGATTATCAAGACCGGATGCAAGTCCACCGTTCAAATCCGTCGTCTGGTCATAAATAATCGCCATCGTCGCGTTATCAATGTCGTATTGATAGACACGGTTATCGTTCTTGGTCGTGAAATACATCGACCGATCGTGATAATCGAGACCCTCTCCACCATTAAACGACGTGGCCGGCCCGTACTGGTAGCGCGTATGGATGCCATTTGCCATCTCGGGGTCATCAATCGCACCCCAGGTGACGTTGTTGTCGCCATCGACCACGGCGGCTTCTAACGTTCCAGCGCTCAAATCGGAGCGCGCAATCGTCGTCGCCGTTAACCCCGCATCAAAGCTGATATCTGAGCTTGCGGTTTGGTTCTGATGCACCTCGACGGCGAGCACATTCGTACCCGACGTCGTCGCAACCAGTTCGGCGTCAAAGCTGACGT
>CAJWCW010000205.1 GCA_913030615.1 uncultured Gammaproteobacteria bacterium
GCAAGCGGCGACTTCTGGCCGCATCGACGACTTATGGAACGCTTGACCATACTCGATTTCGATGCAACTCGACGTACGCCCTACTATCTCCAGCAACCCAGCGATTAACGGAAAACCAGCTCCCATGAAGCCGATTTCAGCTGATTCGCATGTCGTTGAAGGACCCGAGGTATTTACCGGATTAGCGCAACGTTTTGGCGACGATGCGCCGCGCATCGTGACGGTCGGCGAAGAAGTTGACGCTATCGTCATTCCGTCGCGTGGGGGTCGCGGCGTTGGAGTCGCGCGTATGGCGATGGCTAGCACACGGCTTGCTCGTAATGAGCCGCTCGTTCGAAAACACGGCCGTAAACCCGAAGTCGCGCACCTTAATGATCCTGAAATGGAAGCGCTCTTTAGAAAAGGATACGACGGTTTGGAACCCGGCCTGACCGATGGATCCAAACGTCATCAGATTCAGGACGTCGACGGACTTGACGCCGAGTTTTTGTACCCTGGTTTTTTTGCAATGTTCGGCTTTAAGAATACGGAGTTATTGGTCGCGTGCCAGAAAAACTATAACGACTGGCTCGCAGATTACACCGAGGCAAGTTCAGGTAGGCTACAGGGCTTACCTGCGATACCCATGCAGGACCCAAGAGCCGCCGCCGAAGAACTTGAACGGGTCATCGAACTCGGGTTCAAGGGCGGCTGCATTCCATGTACGTCTCCCGCCGATCGCCCGTATTTCGATGAAGTCTACGAACCGATCTGGTCCCTAGCAGAAGAGGCTCACTTTCCTCTTTCGATGCACGTTGGCTGCGCTGCCTACGTACCACCGAATCAACGCTCGCAGAAAAAAGTCGACGGAATCGCCGGGTACGCTGCATCGCAGAACACGGTACAAACCACCATCGTCGAATTGATGTGCAGGGGTGTATGCGAACGCCATCCAAATCTTAAGATCGTCGTAGCGGAATTTAATGCCGGTTGGATTGCCCACTGGCTATACCGGGTCGACCAAGGACTTCAGCGCGAGCGTCGTTCAATGCCAGAACCCTTTACCGGCGCCCATCCTCAGGAGATCTGGGAACGACAATTTTATTGCACCATTGAAGACGACAGGGCAGCTCTATTAACGCGAGATATGATTGGCGTCGACACCATGCTGTGGGGATCCGACTATCCGCACACCGATTCGACTTGGCCTTGCTCAGGGGAAGTCTTGGACGAGATGTTTGAAGGGATCTCAACATCGGACAGGACGAAAATCACAAGAACAAATGTTGAAGCGCTTTACGGGCTTTAAATAAACAAGCTCTTAAAGTCTTTCGATATTTACTAAGGTACAGAAAACGGATCGTGTGCCCCGCCAAGCATTCGTTAGTCGGGTGCTTGGTTAAACACTGGCCTGCGTTTTTCTAGAAAGGCGCGCATGCCTTCTTGGGCATCCGCAGTGCCGCGTGTTTGGCGAACGGCGGCACGCTCATCAAGGATGGATTCGGCCAGACCTTTGGATTCAAAGCCGATAATCGTTTCTAGCATCCCCTTGATCGCAAGCCGCGGTTGTTTCGCTAATTCCTCGCCAAGGGCCTGCGCCCGCTCTTTCAGGGTGCTAAGCGGGCAGATCTCGCTGACAAGACCTATACGTAATGCTTCCTGCCCATCAATTTTTCGGCCCCGTAAGATCATGTCGAGGGCATGGTTTCGTCCAACACAACGAGGCAATCGTGCCGAACCTCCCCAGGCCGGAACCCCGCCAAGATCCATCTCGGGTAGTCCTATCTGCGCACCTTCATCGGCCGCAAGCCGAAAATGACAAGCGAGAGGTAACTCTAGTCCGCCGCCAAGACAATAGCCAAAAAGGGTCGCGATGCTGGGTTTCCCGAGGGTTTCGATCATGTTGAGCACCCGAAGGCGTTGATCGAGCACCCCGTCGGCCCCTCCCATTCGTTCAGCCCCCTCAGCAAACTGTTTCAGATTCATCCCCACGGAAAAGTGTTCCAGCCCTTCAGCAGTGAAAACCAGTGCCCGTATTCGTTCATCGTCGCGGATGCTTGGCAGTTGTGCTTCGAGCGCATCGATGTATTCCAACATCATGCGATTGTGTGGCGCATCGTTGATACTAATCGTCGCCACCGCGTTGGTAATTGTTAGGATGAATGGTTCGCTCATGTCTTTGCCCACCTTCTCTTGAATGCGACGAATTTGAGTTCGGACACTTTGCCAACAAACGCCTAGAAATCCCATCAGCAAATGGGTTTTAACTGTTTGATATCAGCCACCTTGCCGTGGCCAATTCATTCAGCGTATTTTTAACGGTGACCAAAACCAATAGGAACGCAAATGGCCGGACCGATCGTCGAAATTCGTGACTACACCATCGAAGCAGAGTGGCTGGACGCGTATCGAAAATGGGCAGAGGAAATAGCCGCACCCTGGCTCAAGCGGAATTTAGACGTCATCGATTTTTGGATGGATTGTGGTATCGATGCCGAGGTCGGTGGTTCCGCGCCCAACGTCTCATCCAACGGTCAAGCCAATGTTTGTTGGATTATTCGCTGGGCGAGTAAGGAAGACAGGGATAAGGGATTCGCGGCCTTTGGAAGCTCACCCGAGTGGCAAGCCATTTGGGCTCAACATCCTAACGCAAACGCGTATCTCCATATGAACGCGCGCTTCATGGAAGCGGTCGGATAGAAGGCTAGGTGAGATAACGCCCAGGCTCTCGATTCCATTTGAACGGCAAGCCGGGGTCCCTATCGAGGATTTCCTGGGGGACATCGCCGGGCCATGTATCCGGGACATCGTTAGATTTTCGGTAGTACCAGCCAAGCAGAACCGTCCTTCTAGACGAGGAAGCGTTTCCGCGGGTTCCGTGGAGAAGCCTGGCGTCACCGATCAGTAACTGACCCGCCTTCACCGGAACGTCGATTGCGTTCGGATGGTCAAAAAACATCCACTCGTTCTCTTCATCAATGTCGTAGCCGCCGCCTTCATGGGGCGCGACTAAGTGGTCGTGCAGATCAGTTCGTTGGCGATGACTCTTGGGGATTACCCTTAAACAGCCGTTGCCGATGTTGGTATCGCAGAGATACCAATTGAGAAAGATTTGCTGTGGCCATGGAGACATGCTGACTGGATCGTCCCAGCGGGCCCAATCCTGATGCCAGTACAGAGGTGCTCCATTAGGAGGCTTCGAAATAATCTGAAATGTCCCGCCTGAGCGATGGTCATCGAGTTCTACCGCCTTCAGTATTCCAGCGGGATACTCGATTAATCGATCAACAATCTCGTCCGCCGGTAATTCGGGATTACGCTTCGACCGGTAACGAATACCGCTGATGTGGATATCCGAACCTTGATACTTCCATTTCGGTGAGAGCCTCGTCGTGCTTAAGAGATGGTCAGACCAAGCACGGAGCTCGCATAAAAAACGGGGATCAAGCACATCGTCGAGAATACAAAAACCATCCTCAAGCAATTGTTCACGAGCAGTTTGAATCTGTTGTCTCGGCAATGGCATTACGGCATATGTTTTGACGAT
>CAJWCW010000206.1 GCA_913030615.1 uncultured Gammaproteobacteria bacterium
CTCTACGACCCGTTCGATTGCTCGCCTTGAAGCCCCCCCGATCAACAACGGTGGATGCGGTTTTTGAATTGGTTTAGGTTCGAACTGTAAATCATTGAAATTAAAATACTTTCCGTAAAATTTTGGATACTTTTCCGTCCAAAGTATCTTCATCGCCGTTAGCATCTCATCGGCTATTCGACCTCGATGACTAAAGGGCACACCAAGATTTTCGAATTCATCTTCGGTCTGAGCAACACCAACCCCTAGGCTTACCCTTCCCTCTGAATAGTCATCCAAGGAAGCAACTCTTTTCGCGAGCTGTACCGGGTGATGCCAGGGTAGAACCAGAACCGACGTGCCCAATCGGACCTTCGACGTTGCTCCTGCCACTGCCGTTAAGATGGTCAGCGCCTCATGGTACGGGGCATCGCCAAGACGGCTCGCGACGTAGGTTGCATGAAACAGGTGCTCACTGACCCAGACGGAGTGATATCCCAAGGATTCCGCTTCGATGGCAAGCGTTACCAGGTCGTTAACGTGAGCCATCCCCTGATTGTTCGGCAAACTGAACCCAAGTTTCATAGTTGATTTATTTCCCATACGAGTTGTTACCATAACGGTAATACCTTGAGAGATAGAAGTTATGAGTGAAATAGACGAATCCGTGTTGGATGCACTTAGGGAACTCGACACGCCTACCGTATGTAATGCACTCGAAGTGGTCGTCCCCGCGCGTCGCGGCTACGGATACACGACCGACCCGCTCGTTTGTTCTCGCCCTGAACTTGGGAGCATGGTGGGATTTGCCCGCACGGCAACAATACGAGCCATGCACCCGAACGATAAGCGCGGACAAGAAGCCCGGGATATTGGTGATGGGTACTACCGCTATGTGGATGAAGGTGGCCCGAAACCCAGCATCGCGATCATCCAAGATCTCGACGGCGAATCACGCGGCTACGGTTCTATGTGGGGCGAGGTAAATAGTAATATCCATCGCGGCCTAGGCTCTCTAGGCGTGATCACGGACGGCAGCGTTCGTGATTTGCCGGATATTGCGCCTGGATTTCAGTTGCTTGCCGACCGCATCGGACCATCGCACGCGTACGTTCATACGGTCGCATATGCTTGCCCCGTTAGTATTGCGGGCATGCGGGTGGTCGATGGCGATCTTATCCATGCCGATCAACATGGTGCCGTGGTGATCCCTCTAGACGTAGCTTCTCAGGTGCCAGACGCCGCAGCAGCCATTGCACGACGTGAGAGAGTGATTATCGACGCTTCCCAACAACCAGGTTTCAATATAGACGCATTACACAAGGCCCAAGGGAAGGCCGCCGAGATTCATTAACATGGCCGGCGCAATCCTTCCCGCATTCGCTCTCGAAGACATGGTCGGAAACCAGCATGCATTCCCTAAGGCGAATCGAACAGTTATTTGTTTCGTCAAGGAGGATTGTCCGACTTGCAACATCGTGATGCCTCTGTTGGAAGCAGGTAATGCGTCAACGAAAGCCGTTACTTTGACCGTAGGCCAAACAAACGAAGGTAATGCGACGTTAATTGAACGGCATGGTTTAACGATGCCGCTACTTGATGACTCCACGCTGAAGGTGTCCTTCGCGTACGACGTGGAAACGGTGCCTCTCGTTGTACTCGCCGATGCTGACGGAAGGGAACTTGACCGATTAGTCGGCTTCGACCGAAAAGAGTGGTCGGGCTTTTTCGACGAACATCTTTCAGATACCCAAATTGAATGGGACGATTATCCAGAATGGCGCCCTGGATGCGGCTCACTGACGCAAGACCCCGTTATTTCCGATCGATTGCGGGCCGAGGCAGAAAATAGTCCACTGCGGGCGCGCAAAATCGAAATTGCGCCAAGTGACGATGTCCACGAATTCATGTTCGATCAAGGCTTTTCCGATGGTCTACCGGTCGTGCCACCTACCCCAGAACGCGTCATACGGATGCTCGAAGGAACGTCTCGCGATTCCCAAGAGCTTGTTGCGACGATGCCGCCAAACATGGCACCAGCGACCGTAGAAAAGATCGCCGTGAACGCGGTCCTCGCGGGATGCCGGCCCGAGTATTTGCCCGTCGTTATCGCTGCGATCGAAGCGATATGTACCGACGAATTCAATTGCCATGGTGTATTTGCAACGACCATGGGCGCGTCGCCCGTGATGATCATTAACGGACCCATCCGCGAGCGTATTGGGTTAAACGTCCGTATGTCAGCTCTCGGCCAGGGATCGAGAGCAAACGCCACCATCGGTCGCGCCGTGCGTTTAGCTGTCCGCAACATTGGCGGTGCCGAGCCAGGCGGGACTGAACGCTCAACGCTCGGGAGTCCCATGAAATTCACCATGTGTTTCGGCGAATGGGAAGAACGTAGTTCCTGGGACCCCATGCACGTCGAACGTGGATTCGACAAGAACGACTCCGTCGTCACGGTCTTCGCCATGTCGAGCGGACCCACACTAATTGTCGATCAAAATTCCAGATCTGCGCCGCAACTTGCGGGCAGCTTCGGTTTATCAATGGAATCCGCACACCACGTCCGGGCCCATAACGGCGGCGATGGGATATTGGTCGTCTGCCCTGAGCACGTCGACACGCTAGAACGCGACGGCTACACCAAAGCCGATATACGACGACGCATCCAGGAAGTCACGACGGTCCCATTGAAAGACCTGGTGGCAGACGACGTCTCAGGCGCGGGAATCGATCCCGCCAGAGCCGCGGGCATGACCGACGAGATGCTCAATCGCCCTTCTCCAAAATTCGCATCGGAAGACCACATTCATATTGTCGTCGCAGGCTCCGACGCAGGAAAATTTTCAGCCGCTTTCCACGGATGGGCTAGCGGTCCTATGGGATCCATTCCGGTATCCCGTAAGATTGATGTATAAATCTGGTTCCTAACGACTAAAACCAACGTCGCAATTGCATGAGGCTAAACATGACAACCATCTTAGATCCGACCGACGAGCGAGTTCCGATTGAACGATCGGTAACCGACCGACCGACCGAAATTGTCGGAACGCTCGCGTTACTAGACATCGCCAAGCCACGCGGCAACGTGTTACTTGACCAATTGGAAGCAAAGCTTCACGAAAAGCTTCCTCTTATAAAAATTAACCGGTATACCAAACCCACATTCACGAAACCGGCCCCGGGATCGTTACGACAGGAGATCAAAGCTAACAACGATTTCGTTGTTGAAGCTCTAGCGGACTGAGGCTCCTGTACCACGTGCAGTTTGCATGACACGGTATGGTTTGAGATCCAAGGGATACCCTCGGTGAGTGTTGCGTCGAGCGAATTTGAGGATGCCGCGGAAACCCAGGCCAATGCATTAGGAATGCGAGACGCGCGCCGCGTCTTCGTTCCTCATCCTATCCAAGACGCCAACGATGACGAAATGAGATCGAAGGCCGATGGATGCGTTGAGGCAGTGATCGCGGCTTTAAC
>CAJWCW010000207.1 GCA_913030615.1 uncultured Gammaproteobacteria bacterium
TCCGGCGATATCGGATGGATGCAATGGCACCAACGCTCAGGGCTCATGATTATTGGCCTGCTGGTATTTCGCGTGGGTTGGGGAATTTGGGGAGGACGCTATGCGCGCTTTCGGTACTATCGGGTTTCGGCTACCGCGATACGAGACCATTTTCTTCGACGGCTTGATCCACAGGTCCATACGCCGCCAGGTATCGCTCTAGCGGTCGCATTGTTTTCTCTGGTGCTGATACAAGCGAGTGCGGGTTTGTTTGCAACAGACGATATATTTAATGAAGGGCCGTTAAGACGCTACGTGACCGATGCTTTTGCAGGGAGAGCGACGTGGCTTCATCATCGGGCTCATTGGATTATCTCTGGGTTTGTCGTTATCCACCTAACGGCCCAATTGATCTACGGGTTGTGGTTTAGAGATCCGCTGTGGTTATCCATGGTGACAGGCCGTAAGACGATCGAAGTGGTCCGTACTCGCGACCACTTTCGGCGTGCTGCGCTAACCGCGGCTGTCGCGGTTCTGATTGTCTCGATCTTGGTGGTCGCGGGTTAGCTATTCTTCGCGATAGGAGTCGTGACAGCCCTTGCAAGATTGTCCCAAGCCACCAATGGCGCTACCGATCGTTGCTGCATCGCCGCTTGCCGCGGCTTTTTTGAAAGCCTCGGCCGCTGAATGAAAAGCGTCCAAGTGTTCAGCAAAATCCTCGGGCTGTTCCCAGATCGCCGGTAACGCTTCTCTCCCTTGTGATCCCTCGGGAAACAGATCGGGTGCGATGCGCGCCATGTCGGCGATGGCGTTTGCGTGAAGAGACAGGTGCTCGTTGTGCGGTACTTCCTGACGCAAGATCTTGACGATGGCCTGCATATGTCCACCAATCGCTTCCATCGAGTAGTGCCGATAATCCACATCACCTTCCGAACCCAACGCACCGGTGGACGCCAGCGTTACTAACCCGAGCAACGTAGCGCTCATTGATTTGAGTAAATTCATGCTTACTTAACTCCTTACTTCAGGACTCGTGGGTGTATAGCGCAGATTGAGGATTTGGTAAACCGCTTCAACCCGCGCTGAGCTTTTCGTTGGGTTTGTGGGCGATCCACGTTTGTGCTTTCGGAGTCTAATTCGAACCTCGTGTTAACTTGGGGCGATGACGGAAACACCGGTACCCAGTCCTTCGAGCGGCCCTCGATTTATTGAAGGACCTCTTTCCGGTCATTTGTTGCGCCTATCCGGTTTCATGACGATGGGTTTTCTTGCGATGACGGTCACCATGCTCGTCGAGGCTATTTTCCTGGGTCTGGTGAGCAAAGAGGCACTCGCCGCGATCACCTTCGTTTTTCCTGTCATGTTGGGCCTGTCCGCCTTGACGCGGGGGATTGGAACAGGGGCGAGTACAGTCCTGGCGAGGGCAATGGGAGCTCACGATCGAACCCGCGCGATGCAATTTGCGAGTCACGGCCTTTCGCTCGTCCTGCTGTTTACCGTGGCGGTGTCGAGCGCACTCTATGGAAATACGGCCGCCGTCTTTAGCGTCATTGGAGCCGAAGGTGCCGTTCTCGACGAAGTCGTTTCGTACGTCAGGATTTGGTGTATCGGCTTCCCGGCATTCGGATTAGCAACCAGCGGGATGCTCATCATGCGAGCGTTCGGCGATGCATCCTTCCCTGGTTGGGTCATGACGCTCGGTGCGTTGTTGCAGATGGCCTTGGGGCCATTCTTGATATTCGGCTGGATCGGTTTGCCGGCTATGGGGATAGAAGGCGCTGGATGGGCGTTCGTTATTGCTAGGACATTTTCTTTTATTCTGAGTGCGTATTGGTTTTTTGTCCGTGAACGCGCCATACGCTTCGATCTCTCGACATGGGTTGCATCGAGTCGCGAAATCTTGCATGTGGGCATCCCCGCGAGTTTAGCTAATCTCGTTCAGCCGATATCCACTGCGGTGACAACCTATCTGCTAGCAGCTTTTGGGGTGGGAATTGTTGCTGGTTTTGGGGTTGCGTCTCGGATCGAATCGGTAATTTTTATGACGATCATTGGCGTGACATCGAGTGCCGCGCCGCTCGTGGGACAGAACTGGGGCGCGAAAAACCATGAGCGCGTGGTCGATACGCTAAATCTTTGTGTTCGGTACAGCTTCGTCATCAGTTGTACTGCGGCGGTGATCATGTGGTTCGGCGCCGAATATTTTGTTGCGTTAGTCAACGAAGACCTGGCGCTTAGAGAGACGGCGACGATATATCTATACATTGTTCCCATCGCGCTTGGATTCATGGGCATGGCCAATCTCGCGGTAACGACCTTTAACGCGTTGTCGAAACCGGGACCGGCTTTGGTTCTGTCGGTGGGACAGACGTTGTTTTATCTCGTGATTGCTGTGCTCGCGCGCGAGTGGTACGGGTACGTTGGTGTATTTCTGGCCATTGGGCTAGCGAGCGTTATGGCGGGGCCTATCGGCTGGTTCTGGATTCATTCGGTCCTCCACAAATCGCAAGTTACTCGTGAGCGTCAACAACTCTAGTGCGCGACTAACTATTCTGCCAACGTATGATCCTTACGTGCCCCTATATACCGGGTCGCGTTTTTCTCGGAACGCGGCGATGGACTCCTCTCGGTCGTTGGTTGCCCGATTCCCGTACGCTAGGCTAGTCAGCTCGAAGCGCACAGCGTCGTCGAGTTCGTTCTCAACGTTGTGTTGCAAGACGCGCTTGGACACCCGCAAAGCTAGGGGGGGCCACTGAGTCATCTGGTTAGCGGCTTCAAGTGCCTTATCCATCAGCTCGTTATGGTCGACAAAGCGATCGAGCAGGCCGATGCGATACGCTTCTTCGCCGTCGACGGCGCGGCTCGTGTAAATCAAATCTGCGGCTCGCGAGTAGCCGACAATACGCGGAAGAAAGAAACTCATTCCAGAATCTGGGGAAAGATTCCGTTCAATAAAGACGGTTTTGAATCGGCTTTTCTCTGATCCCACACGCATATCACACGCTAACGCTAAGCTCATCCCGGCCCCCGCAGCAACGCCGTTGACAGCTGCGATTATGGGTTTGTTGAGCCCATACATTGCCTTTGCTTGGCGCCCGACCCAACCGAGATCGTCGAGGTGATCATTTTGCGACGGTGTTTTCTGTTCTCCTCGTCCGGTCAGATCGGCTCCAGAGCAGAATCCGCGCCCCGCCCCGGTGACAATGGCGACCCGAATGTTGTCGTCGTCACGAATTTCAGTAATGGCTTCATGGAGCGAGGTCTGTAGGTCGCCCGAAAGCGCGTTCAATTTTTCGGGACGATCCAAAGTCACAATGGCGACGTGATCTTGCTTGTCTAGTTGCAAAGGTTGCTCGGACATAGTGTTCTCCTGCGACACGCATCGATTCTAATCATAACCGGACGACGACAATGGTTTAGCATGCGCTGGCTCTACCGTTATGCTTTGGTGGACACCAAA
>CAJWCW010000208.1 GCA_913030615.1 uncultured Gammaproteobacteria bacterium
GCTTTGGTCGCGCTCCAACGTACACCCCGACGCTGGTTCATTTGAAAATACGCGTTCCCAAAATTGTCACCCCGATTGAATTCGGTAATTTTTGGAATGCCGCAGGCCGCAGCCGCATCGCGCCAGGCGTCGAGTATTTCCCAGTTCACCCTTCGTTCTTCGACCCGCAACTCACCACCGGCACCATGCCAGGCATCCGCGCCGTGCTGGTATCGTTCCGACCGCTTAAAAACCGGCAGAACATCATCCCAACCCCAACCACGATTGCCTAATTTAGCCCAGTGATCATAATCACTGCGTTGCCCCCGCATATAAATCATGGCATTAATCGAAGAACAACCGCCGAGCCCTTTTCCGCGCGCATACCCTATTCGTCGACCGTTAAGCCCTTCATCTGCTTCCGTTTGATAACACCAATCCGTGCGCGAATTCCCGATGGTGTACAGGTAACCCACGGGAATATCGATCCAGAAATAGTTATCTTTTCCGCCCGCTTCAAGGAGCAGGACCTTACAACTCGGGTCTCGGCTCAGTCGGTTCGCCAGGACGCAGCCTGCCGTTCCTGCACCAACAACAATGTAGTCAAACGTCGTGTTAGACCCTTTAGTTGCGGCCGCCATTCTCAGGGACGTTTCACGCCGTCAGCCATGTCGCCAACGTTACAGTTGGGTCATTCAAATTCGAAATAAGCGTTAGAGACGACGGTCCGCTCGTCGACACGTCCTTCGAATTGGAACCGGCTCTTTCCATCCGCCCACGCATCGATGCGCAACGTCTCACCGAGGAAAACGGGCGCCGAAAACCGTACCTTGATCCGGCGAAATCGAGAAGCTTCGCCGCCACAGAGTCCCTCAAGTAGGAGGTGTGCGCAATGACCGAAGGTGCACAGACCATGCAGAATCGGCTCATCGAACCCGCCAAAACTTGCCGACTCCGGATCGATATGGAGAGGATTGTAATCGCCAGATAGTCGATAGATGTGTGCCTGATTGGAGGAAATCAGGGTATTGGAAGAAAAATCAGGCGGGCGATTAGGAGTACTGAGTTTTTCTGAAAACGTCATGCCCGCGCCCTCAAAGGGCTCAATGTCACCGAGTTTTTCGACGCCACGCCGAAACGATCCGTTGACCATCCGTACGCAGTCGTTCCCCGACGCATCCGTAACCAAACTTTCGTACTCACAAAAACCATTGCCCCTACCACGCGGGTGGACGCCAATGAGACGCGATCGAACCGTTACTTCGCCCGAAATAGGGAGCGGTGCGAGCACTTCAAGGTACCGCTCTGCATCAATGTTAAGAGGCCCAGGAGACGACGGAATTAGAGTCGTATCGACGGGTGCACCGCTGCCCCCCCAGCGAATCGCAAAGGTAGGGAACACGGCAAATTGCGGGTGACCTTCATAAACGAAACGAAGATCGCGCGTCCCAATGC
The DNA here is from genome assembly GCA_913030615.1 of uncultured Gammaproteobacteria bacterium. Taxonomy (GTDB): domain Bacteria; phylum Pseudomonadota; class Gammaproteobacteria; order Pseudomonadales; family Azotimanducaceae; genus UBA11889. Next base: position 1,435 of record CAJWCW010000208.1, read on the forward strand.
CCACCGCATACAGCAAGACGTCACGTCGATCGTATTGAATGGCGACAGGTTCACCCCAGGGGCCTGGCTGCCCGTCGGGCAAAGCTTGAATTGCTTGATAAGTTGCCACGCAACTCGTTCCTAGATATCTAGCATGTCAATGGTCACGCCCTGTCGCTTACCCAACGTTTCTTAATCATCGGAAACCAGTACGAGCGTCCCCGTGGTCGACAGCGTTCCGCCGGTGCCATTAACAACGCACGTGTGCGAATCCGTTTGTTTTCCTTCAATACCATTGATGCCGTCTTCTGCCGTTCCCGACAACTGTCGATACGCCTCAACCAGCAACTGCATCCCGTACATCCCTGAGTGATTAAATGACAAGCCACCCCCATTGGTATTGATAGGAAGTCGACCGCCGGGCGCAGCATCCCCATCCTTCCACAAACGGTAGCCTTGACCCCTGGGCGCCAAACCCAGCATCTCCGCGGTGATTGCCGCCGTGACCGTGAACGAGTCATAGATCATCGCCATGTCCATATCCTGAGGCCCAAGGCCCGCCATCTCGTATGCGATCGCCGACGAGCGTGCCGCGGAGGTCGCCGTGAAGTCATCCATCTCCAACATATTCTGATGCGCCATGGATTCACCAGCGCCCGCGATCCACACGGGGTTCGTGCGGAGGCTCCGCGCAATCTCCGGTCGCGCAACGATGACTGCGCCACCATGATCTGTCACCAAACAGCAGTGGAATAACGTCAATGGCCACGCAATGATTCGAGCATCCAACACATCTTGTACCGTAATCGGCCCGCCGAACGGGTTGGGCGTTCGCTCACCCAATTTCACATCTGCTTGAGAAGCGTCCGTATACATCAGAGCGCGGGGATTCTTCTGCGCCCACTCTCGCGTTACGACCGAGATGTGGGCGAAATCCTCAACCGTTGACCCGTATTGATGCATGTGTCGAACCATGGCGTGCGCGTATTGCGATGGCGCCCCGAAGGTTCCATAGGCCATGGTCATTTCTGCGCCCGGTGACATCTCTCCACGGCCCCCGCCACCGCCACCAGCGCCACGATACGACCAACCCGCTTCGCCATGACTGACAACGGCAACATCAATGATTCCCGATGCAATGGCCGCTAGCGCATGGTGTACGTGTATCTCAAATGAACAGCCGCCAACCGACGTTGTATCGATGTAATGGGGACGGATGCCTAGATGTTCTGCCAACTCCACCGACCATCCAGTGGAAAAAACGCCTTCGATATCCGATATGGGTATACCCGTGTAATCAGAAACGTTCTTGATCGCCTGAATGTGATGTTGCAACGAAGTAACCTTTTCACCTCGTTCTTCGGGATAACCGATTTCGTTCGATTCCGCCGCTCCGACGATGGCTGCACCCATCGATAAATTTATTGCTGCCATAATTACTCCTCCACCACCCGCCAAAATGGGATGTGTGTATCGTCATCAGCTTGGTCGAATTCGACCTTGACCTTTGACCCTATCTTGATGTCCTCAGGCTTATTCGGATCCACACCACGAAGGACCGTCATCATTCGATCGCCTTCATTAAGATCGATATACGCGGTTACGTAGGGAACTTCTTCCGCCCAACCACCAAATGCACGGTGTTGAACGGCAAACGTATGCACCCGGCCCTCACCGCTGCCCTCGATCCATTCCAAATCCGTGGAGTGGCACGATGGACATATCAGTCTCGGATACCAATGCACTTTCCCGCACAACGTACATCGCGGCAGCATCAGCTTGCCTTCCTTAGCGCCATCCCAAAACGGCTGGTTGTGCTGACCCTTACGAGGGATGGGTTTGTTATACGCCACGTTCGTCCTTCCTCAATGATCCTGCCCGGCTGTCAAACTTAGCACGAGAACCGAAACGGCGTTACTAGTTGATCGTAATCCGAACATCGACGTCCTCGAACCAATCAAATCCGTCACACCATCCTGCTATAGTTTGTGGCGGGAGCGGGTTGGTATGG
>CAJWCW010000209.1 GCA_913030615.1 uncultured Gammaproteobacteria bacterium
CGCGGACTCTTGTTGTGGTGGGTGACAGGCGGCCACGTGGCGTCAACCCAACTCGGCCACGCCTATTACGGTCAATTTATCGAAGCCGCAAAAAACGGCGGGATGGACGCCGTCTGTCAGACGGATTATTTCGCTGCGCGAATCGACTCGAACCCCCGGAATAGAAACTACCTGTTAGGACTTAATCCAGACGAGTTTATTCATACCATGTCGATGTGGCGGGACTTCTTCGTCGAAGGCGCTCAGTTACCCGTGATTGGCGCTTCGGAGAAGGATCTCGCGTCAATCAAACTGCCAACATGCATCGTTCCCGGAAACGATCCCGTCCATCCCAAAAGTCGCGGCGAAGATTTACATCACCTCATGACTGGTAGCGAAATCTGTTACATCCATACTGAGGCCGAGCAAAAGAAGTTAGCTGATCGCAATCCCGGGGATGTCATGCGTGAAATAGGAACAAGGCTTGGAGACATCTTCATCGAATTTCTCGAGAGACATCGTTTTTAGAAGAGGACGTATTTAGTTATATATCAATAGTTTATAGATTATTTCTCTTCTATTTCAACAATGGCTCAACCAATCGGAAGTTGTTTTGAAGTTCTTGTTCTATCAGGAGCTTAATCAGATAGAGGGCACCAAAACGTCGATTTGTGGCATCGATCCCGCCTGTTTTTCCATCAATATTTGGAGTACTTTCGTTCGTAGGGAGTTATTGGGCTCATAAAGTCTGAGTACGGTTTTTTCTCGAGAGGACACGACACCTCGACTAGACAAACTCTGTGCTGATCTCACGATGGGTCGCAGTCTTAACCTACGCCGGTAGCGCCGTTTTCCGGCGATCAACGGGGACCTCAGTTCGAACAGATGGGACGGAGTAACATGCAACACAGGCAGCTAGCGACCTTAATCGTAACAACACTTTTCACCTTGGCAAGTGCATCTGCGGAGATCACATTCGAACGTGTCGCCGCGTATGTTGCCACGGCAGCCAACGACGACCCTCAGCTTTCCGCCGACGGTAAGTTGATCGCGGTACAGCGCAATAGAGACGGCAACGAAACGGTCGACATCATCAAGCTCGATGGAGGAGACGTTTTAGAATCCTTTCAATTCAAGCAACAAATAGATGTCGGCTTGCATCGATGGATCGACTCCGAGAATTTAATGCTGCGGTCCTCGCGCGGCGATCCCCACTGGGGTATCCCCTCTCGAGGCCGCCCCGAGCGATTTAACTTCAAACAAAGGAAGGTCGAAAAACTTTTTTCTGGATACGAGTACACAGAAAAAATGCAGGACTACTCGTTACGCAGCCGTTTTGGAACAGACCAAGCCCGCGTTGTCTTCGGTGTCTTTCCAAAATCGAATGACGTGCGGGCGATCGTTCAACATGACTTCTCCGGTACCACGGGCAAGGCCGGTTCTGGAAGGCAGCGCACCGTGGTCGGATCTTCCAAAGTTATGCGCTATGACATGGCGAACGAAAAATATGAAGAATTAGCGGATATCAAGGACATGACGGTCGTTGACGTATATACGAATGCCAAAAGCGAAGTCCTGGCCGCATGGGGGCAGCCAAAGCGAACCCGCGCCATCACATTTAACGAGCAGGTGCATCTCTATTATCGAGCGAGTCAGAAAGATGAGTGGCAAATCGCTCACGAAGGCAACATCGACGACAGTGAACTCGCAATAATCGGTGACGGTCCGAAAAAGGATACCGTGTACGTTCTCGAAACTATTACCGGGAAGAGAGCGGCACTCAGTTACCTTGACCTAAAAACGGGGGAAATTAAGGCCGTGTTTCGTCCCGCGAGGACCGACGTATCCGCATACTACGTCGACGGGGGACATTCCCTATATGCGGTCAAGCACGACGACCACTTTCCCCAATACTATTACCCAAATCCTAAACACCTCGGCGCGCAAATCCATCAGGCAGCCAGGAAAAGTTTCAAGAACGCGAACGTCACGATCACAAGCTTTGCTCGGAATAATTCCGGCGCCATCATTCTTGTCGACAGCGATGCGATACCGGGTGAGTACTATTGGTTCGATGTCAAATCAAGCCGGATGCAGAAGCTATTTGACCGGTACCCACAACTTGAAGGGTATCCGCTCGCACAACGCAATCCCATCGAATTTCCTGCACGCGACGATCTGAGAATTCCCGGCTACCTGACCATTCCCAGCAACTTAACGTCGAAGCGGCCATTAATCGTCTTACTCAGGAATGGTCCCGGAGGAGCTGAGACCTGGGGTTACGATTGGGAGTCGCAACTTTACGCAAGTCTTGGGTTCGTCGTACTCGAAGTAAATCATCGTGGCTCATCGGGTTTCGGCAAGGGTTATACCAAGGCGGGCTTTGGCGAGTGGGGAAATATGATTATCGATGACATAGCCACGGGGGTTCGGTGGGTTAAGAAAAACGCTGGCGTTACCTCGGGCGAGGTCTGCGTTGTGGGGAAAGGTTTTGGCGGGTACGCCGCGCTCATGTCGATCATTGAACGACCGGGCATATTTAAATGTGCGGTCTCCATCGATAATGTTTATACCGACCTGTTCGCGAACTGGAACCGTATGCCACGTCGCGGTGCACAAGAACGTGATGCATTCACAAAAGTCGGCGTCGAACCCGATGCCAATGTCTTAAAAGACGCTTCACCCAGGTGGCGGGCGCGATCCATAAGACACCCGATCCTTTTGATAGAGCCGCTGCAAGGATTCGCAAACTTTGCCTACGCCCAATATGGCAACGCCCGCGCGTTTGTCGACGAATTACGGCAGGGCGGTGTTGACCACAGACTGTATATGGTCGAGTCGAGCCGGAGTGATAACTGGCTCAAAGACAACGATCGGCAAAAGAGTTATTTCGAAGTTGCCAAATTCCTCGAGCAAAATCTGCTGTAAGACAAGCAGCCGAGAGGTCCCCAACTACATAGACCCATCTCTACAGATAAAGGCGATATCAACATGCGAACGTTAAGAAACTTGGTGCCTCGTTTATTCGTCATTGGTCTCCTGATGGTGTCTCAGGCACTCAGCGCGGCACCACCGTCCGTCGATCTCTGGACGGCTGCTGCTACAAGCAACTTCGGTGCGTTGGAAGAACATCTGGCTGCTGGAACCAATCTCAATGCTGCCAATGCAATCGGTAGCAGCGCACTCAATGACGTTGCCTTTTTTGATTCAGCCAAAGCCGCCGAGTGGTTGCTTAAGAATGGCGCCTTCGTCGATATCCGCGATAGTAACGGTGGAACACCCTTAATAACGGCGGCATTTATGGGGAATGCGAAGACCGTGAAGGTACTGCTCGAGCACGGCGCGGACGTCAACGCCACCAATGACGCCGGACAATCGAGCCTTCAAGTATTGGGCACCGATTGGGACACCACCCGCTATATCATCGAAGA
>CAJWCW010000210.1 GCA_913030615.1 uncultured Gammaproteobacteria bacterium
ATGACTCACCAGAATACCAAGAGATTCATCCGTTAAGGGCTGATAACAGCGAGGGGACTATTACGTTCGCAAATACTGGAACAGCGAAAAATGATTAAACGGAATACCGAACTGACCGCGTTATCCCTAGAGCAAAAACGGATGCTGTACCGCGACGGTTACATCGTCCTTAAGAATGCAGTCTCTGAAGAACAGGCGAACGCTGCACTTGCCCGCATCAGCGAAGCAAAAAAAGGCGAATACATAGGCCGCGAGGATGTCATCGTCGATCTCATCAACGCTTCGTCGATTACACCTATCCTCAATGAAGCGATGGGAGAGTTCGACCCGCCCATTGCATGCCAGGTCGGCGTACTTCCGGTCACCCAACCGAGCGATCGATTCACAAATCTCGGTTATCGAGATAAAGATCTCCCGTATTACGGTGCCGGAACTCATATGGATGGCAGCATCACCATAGCTGCCCCTCAAGAAATTCAAGAAGGTACTCCCGAAGAAATTTACGCACGTCATTTCGCCTCCGGCCCGAAAGGTGACTTGGGTCGCAGTCCGGAGGTCATGGGACACAACATGGTACCCATGTTTGAAGATCCAGAGATGACGCTTGGGTTGGGGAGCTTCACTGCGTTCGTATTTATCTGTCTCAATGATCAGACCGTCGAAGGTCGTGGACAAACCGCTGTATTACGGGGCGCTCATCACGCCATGCAGAAATTCTTTCGTATGCAATACGAAACCAATGAACATCTTGGCCCGGAAGGACCGGAATGGCCGAGACTCAATTACGACTGTCCCAATCGCTGTGGAATGGTTTACGTCCCTCAATCGGTACAAGACCAGTTTATCGATGAGAGCTCTGAATCGACGCCCGACGGAAAGAAGTGGCCAAGACCAACGCAAGTACTCATGGATAAGGGTGACGCTTGCATCACGCTCTACCATATCCCGCATTCGGGTACTCGAAACGAGCACGGAACTGAATCAAGAAAGAATATGATTTTTCGGATTCGTAACAAAAAGCGACAACCCAATGTACTGGTCAATGGCATAAGCGATCATCCCGACAGAGGCCAGCAAGGAGAATGGTTGGAGTTTGAAGAGGGCAATGATCCCTGGGAACGTTCGAAATACGCGATGTGCAATATGTGGGACGAGTGGCAAGGTATGCAGGAGGTTGTCGCGGAACAACAAAGGCTCGAAAAAGACGGCACAGGACTATGAGCACTACGGTCGCTTCCGACCCACCCACAACGCTGACGCTCGAACAAAAAAGTTCGCTCTATAACGATGGATACATCGTTCTCCGAAATGCGGTTTCAGAGAATCTAGTCCAAGCGGCGTTGGATCGTATTCACACCGCAAAACGGGGGGAGAACATCGGGGGCGAACCGGCGATGACCGATTTAATCAATGCCTCATCGATCACCCCTATCCTGACCGAAGCGATGGGTACCTTCGATCCACCCATCTTTTGTCAGGTGGGTGTTAGCAAAGTCAGGGAACCAGGCGAACACTTCAATAACCTCGGATACCGTGACAAAGACATGCCGTATTACAACGCCGAAACCCATATGGACGGCAGTCTGACCATCGCTATTCCACAAGAAGTGCAAGAAGGTACCGAGGAGGAGATCTACAAGCGATACATTGCTTCCGGCCCAAAGGGCGATCTGGGGCGCAGTCCGGATGTTATTGGTCATAACATGGGGCCCTTGTTCGACGATCCAGAAATGACCCTAGGCCTAGGTAGTTTTACCGCTTTTGTCTTCGTGTGTTTGAACGACCAGACGGTCGCAGGTCGAGGACAAACAGCGCTGTTAAGAGGCGCACATCATGCAACCGAAAAATTCTTTCGCTGGCAATATGAAACCAATGGCAAACTGGGACCGGAGGGACCGGGCTGGCCCCGGCTGAATCACCAAGCGCCCAATCGATGCGGTCTGATTTACCTACCTGAAGCTGTACGAGATCAGTTTATCGACGAAACGTCGGAGTCGACGCCCGATGGAAAGAAGTGGCCGAGGCCTACTCAAATCCTGATGGATGCTGGTGATGCATGCATCACCATGTACCACATTCCTCATTCCGGGACACGAAATGAATTGGGAACCGAATCACGGAAGAACATGATCTTTCGGATTCGCAATAAAAAGCGGCAGCCCGATAAGGTACACAATGGGATAACCGACCACCCGGATCGCGGACCTGCAGGTGCGTGGCTCGATTACGAAAAGCGCAACAATCCCTGGGAACGCTCCAAGTATGCGATGTGCAACATGTGGGACGAATGGGAAGGTATGCGGGAAGTCGTTGCTGAAGAAAAATCAAAAGAAGTTAGCTCAGCCACCTAACCGGCTAGCGACTCACAACCAGCGCATTAGACCCAGAATACGCTTTCCGTGAGTGGTCAGGCGTGCCGGTTTTTCCCAAGGTTCAGGATCCACCTGGCGAGGCATGTTGCGCCAATACGTCGGCGCTCGATTCTGACGCCAGTTTTCAATCCGGCTCTGGCGCTCGTCTTCATCACCGCACTTATTCATCGTGATGTACTGAGCAAACCGTGGTTTATCGGACCAATTATGGCCTGACGAGTGCGGCATCCTTCCATCCCAAATCACGAGGCTACCGGCCTTTCCGGGAACTCTGTGCAATGTATAACCGGAAAAGTCCTCGTCCCGTTTCAATTCTCGACGGCCGTCGTCGCGAATTTCACGAAACACTTCCGGGACGCATTCCCATGCCCCTTGGTCTTCCGTGGTATCGGTCAGATACAGGACGCCCTGGACCGTTAACGCGTCGTCGTTTAGGTTCTTGTCGACGTGTATTGCGTTGGCATCACCTCGCACGTATTTTGACCGTTTCGATAGCTGCGGTTTGTACGACGCACGGTCCATAGTGACCCAAAGATCATCGGTTGCATGTAGGGCTTTAAATGCCGCGTGTACCGAGGGCTCCTGTCGGGTATCCCATAATGCCTGATGCTGATGCACAGGCACTATGCCGTTTACCACCTCGCCAAACTTACGTCCCGGCTCCATGCGTTCCGAATCGACCCCAAAAAACTCACATATCAGATCGACAACCGCATCAAGTTGTTCCTTAGGAACTACGTCATCGACTCGAACCCATCCCTCTCTACGGAAATGATCCGCGTCGATCTCTAATTCGGGCAACATAGGTCCGCAATATACCCTCGAAACTCAGCCAACGTCGATCATCTCCACTTGCCACCATCGCCGTCTTTCGCGTTAGGCGAAATTTCGGTTCAACCACCAGATTCCTTGTATACAATCGATAAGACACAACGGAGAACTGTAGATGATCGGTTACATCACTATCGGGACGA
>CAJWCW010000211.1 GCA_913030615.1 uncultured Gammaproteobacteria bacterium
TAAACGACGCGAGGATTGACGGCCTTCACTTTCTCGTAATCGATACCCAAACGGAATTTGACGTCCGGTCGATAATTTTCGACGACCACGTCGGCGTCGTTGACCAATTTGAAGAAAATTTCCCGACCTTGATCGGATTTGAGGTTCAGGGAGAGACTCCGTTTGTTCCGGTGAAGGTTTTGGAAATCGGGGCCATGACGAGCGCCTCCCAGGGTTCCACCACCGTCACCGGGTTGTTCGATTTTGATTACGTCTGCGCCCCAGTCCGCCAACTGTCTGACTGCGGTTGGCCCAGCCCGTACCCTGGTTAAATCCAAGACCTGTATGTGTGCCAATGGAAGTGTCATACCCATTTCCCCCTGTGGAGGATTATGCGAGAGTAGTCGATCGTTTCGTAGGCTTCAGGGGAAGGACCTTGGAACAATCCGGCCAATACCGGATTCCGGCTGCACGAACCGTCGTGTGGGATGCTCTTAATGATGCCGACGTCTTGGAGGCGTGTATTGAAGGTTGTGAGTCCGTAACCAAGTTATCGGATCATCGATTTGACGCGAACATCACTGCAAAACTCGGACCGGTCAAAACAAAGTTCAAGGCCACCATTGAGATCTCGGATCGAAATCCACCAGAAAGTTACTCCCTCGAAGTCAGTGTGAAGGGGGGCATGCAGGGTTTCGGTAAAGGGCGGGCGGAAGTCGAGCTAGCAGAAGACCAAGATGCGACCCTCTTATCGTATCGAGTTGAAGGCAATGTGGGCGGGAAACTCGCGCAAATAGGGTCCCGGCTTATCACCACCGCCGGACGCAAGATGGCGGACGGTTTTTTTTCGAAGTTCAGCGAACGTTGGGCAGACACGATTTAGGTAGGAGAACTATGTGGAAATCTCTTTAACAGTCAACGGCACGGAGCACACGACCGATGTGCCAGACAATAGCTTGCTGGTCGAAATAATACGCGAGCGTTTGAACCTTATGGGAACGCATGTTGGTTGCGATACGAGCCAATGCGGTGCTTGTACCGTTCATATGAACGGACGTTCGGTGAAATCGTGCACCGTGCTGGCAGGCCAGGCAGACGGTGCGGATATCACGACCATCGAAGGCATCGGGACCGTAGATGCGCTGCATCCAATGCAGGAAGCATTCCGCGAAAACCATGCGTTGCAATGCGGATTTTGTACGCCGGGCATGATCATGAGTGCGATCGACCTCGTAGAAAAAGGTAAACCGTTGGATGAACGGTCCGTGCGCGAAGGCCTCGAAGGTAATCTGTGTCGATGCACGGGATACCACAACATCGTCAAAGCCGTACTTGACGCTCAAGACAAGATGTAAGGAGCACCACAGATGACCAGCGAAACAGGTATTGGAGCGGCGGTAAAGCGCAAAGAAGATGCACGATTCATCACGGGGGCAGGTCATTACACCGACGATATCAACCAGCCGGGACAGCTATACGCAGTCTTTGTCCGATCGATGTATCCGCGCGCCGAAGTACGCTCGATTGACGTGAGTTCTGCGTTAGCGATGGAGGGTGTCGTGGCCGCGTACACGGGTGCCGACCTGGCCGCTGATGAAATCGGAGATTTGCCCTGCGGATGGATGGTCAAGTCCAAGGATGGTTCCGACATGATCCAACCACCGCATCCTCCGATTGCGGTTTCCCTCGTTAACTACGTTGGAGAACCCTACGCGATGGTTGTTGCAGAGACGCTGCAGGCAGCGCGAGACGGGGCCGAAGCCGTCACGGCCGATTTCGATGAACTTCCCGCCGTGGTTGATCTTGCGTCCGCACATGGCGCAGATCAGATTCACGAGACTGCGCCCGGCAATCAATGCTATGACTGGGAACTCGGTGATCGCGAGGCCACCGATGCTGCCTTCGCTTCAGCCGATCATGTGACGTCACTCGACATTGTCAACAATCGCCTAATTCCCAATGCCATGGAACCACGTGCAGCGGTGGGTATGTACGAGGCGGCTACGGGGAATTACACGCTATACACCACGTCGCAAAACCCCCATCTGGAGCGTCTAGTTCTCGCCGCGTTCGTTAACGTTGCGGCTGAGTCGAAATTGCGGGTCGTCGCGCCTGATGTCGGCGGCGGTTTTGGTTCCAAGATCTTTGTCTACGCGGAAGAGACGGCGGTGATATGGGCAGCTGGAAAATTGGCTCGTGCGATCAAGTGGCGAGCGGATCGATCCGAGTCTTTCCTCGCGGATGCGCACGGTAGAGACCATCGTACGAAGGCAGAACTCGCATTGAAGGCGGATGGCACGTTTGTGGGGTTACGTGTCAAGACGGTTGCCAATATGGGCGCCTATCTGTCGCTCTTTGCCTCAAGTGTTCCCACCTACCTCTACGGCACGCTTCTAGCAGGGCAGTATCGAACGCCGGCAATTTATGTCGAAGTGCAGTCAGTATTTACCAACACCGCGCCCGTCGACGCGTATCGAGGGGCAGGCAGGCCCGAGGCGACCTACGTTGTTGAACGCTTGGTCGAAACAGCAGCTCGCGAACTCGGAAAAGATCCCGCGGATATCCGGCGGCTTAACTTTATCCAGCCGGAAGACTTTCCCTATGAAACTCCGGTCGCACTGACATACGACACCGGGGATTACGACGCGAGTCTGAAGAAAGCTATAGAACTCATCGGGTATGACGGTTTTGCCGACCGGAAAGCGTCTTCCGAAGCAAACGGCAAAAAAAGGGGTATAGGATTTTCTTGTTACATCGAAGCATGCGGCCTGGCGCCGTCGCAGGTAGCCCTTTCACTGGGCGCCGGGGTCGGTCTATTTGAATCGGCTGAAGTACGCGTTGACGTCACGGGATCGGTGAGTGTCATGACGGGCTGTCACAGCCACGGCCAGGGACATGAAACCACGTTTGCGCAGATTGTTTCAGACAAGCTTGGAATTCCATTCGAAAACGTGGAAGTCGTCCATGGCGACACCGGACGCTCCGACTATGGCCTTGGCACCTACGGTTCTCGTTCGCTCGTGGTGGGCGGATCTGCGATCGTAAAAGCGACAGACAAAGTCATTGCCAAGAGCCGGAAAATCGCGGCGCACATGCTTGAAAGTACCGAGGAAAACGTTGATTTTGAGGAAGGCACCTTTTCGGTCGCGGATTCAAATCAATCGATCACGTTTCCAGAAGTCGCGTTCTCTGCCTACGTGCCCGGTAATTACCCGTTGGATGAACTTGAACCCGGATTGTCCGAAAAAGCGTTCTATGATCCGGAGAATTTTACCTATCCTGCGGGTGCTCATATCTGTGAAATCGAAGTGGATCCCGAGAC
>CAJWCW010000212.1 GCA_913030615.1 uncultured Gammaproteobacteria bacterium
CCTGACCCCGTTCCCTATCGCACGCTGATTGCAGCCTATACAGCTACGTAATTCCAGATTCCGCCTTGACCGCCCGGGCGAAAGTTCTCACTGCCTCTGCCAATTCGTGTCGTCGGGCCGACCCTATACCTTCAGAAAAGCAGAAAGAAAGGCGTAACTGGTTATATCCTGCTTGACGGTTGCGCGTACGCGCATCATCCGGATAGAAGTCGTACATGGGTACCACCACTACGCCGTAGTGTTCAACTAGCTTTTGAATGAATGCATCGTCCGCAACGATATCTGACTCGACGAAGGTAAATACTGAAAAAAAGCCCGCTTCCGGTTGAGTCCAATGAAATTGATCCCGAAAGTCCCCGAGTTCGTCTTCCAAGCCGTCTAATAAAATTTGCCGGTTCTCACGGTAAATCGCCAATTTCTGTTCCGCGACCGGCCACAGCGACGCGCGTACCGAACCATCGTCCTCCCGCAACAACGCTTCGAAAGAACGCAACGCATGGGGATTTTGAAATAGCACGTCGGCACTTGCTTCGGTAAGAAGCAAATCGGTCAAGTCAACGGTTCCGCCGTCAGCTATTTCGATGACGGCTTCGGTATACGCAAATCCTACGCGCGGCCCTGGCAATCCGATTTTCGACCCCGTAAAAAGATGAACCGTTTGGGTCGGATCAAGCGTGATAAATGGCATCGGTCGTTCGCTCGCTTCCGCGTAGCTGATGTACAGATAAGGCGCGTCTTCGATCACGAGCACGCCCTCGTCCCGCGCAATTTCCAACAGCGCGCGCCGTCGTTCCACGCTAAACGAAAATCCGGCGGGATTGTGTCCGTCTGGGACGGTGTAATAGAACGGTACGAAATATCCATCACTTCTTGCTTGGTTGATTTGAGCCCGAAATTGATCGGGATCCGGACCATGGGTATCCATATCAACGCTGTAGATAGTGGCCATCTGATTGAGAGTGGAACGCGCTAAAAACCCCGCGTAAGTCGGCGCATCCGTAATGTATGCCAATCGCCGACCAGGACGCTCGAACGTCGAACACAATAATGCGATTCCGCCAGTTGCTCCCACGGTCGGAATGAGTCGGTCCGGATTGATCGAGAGATTCCAGTCCGCGCCATAAACTGTCGCAAACGATTCCCTCGGACTCGCGGGACCAAGCGTATCCGTGTAGGCGTACATTTCGCGCAAGAATTCTGGGGTCCAACCGGGTTCGTTGACTCCATCGACTTCCCCTAAATGGGCAAACCAACGATCGGTCGCTTCGATGAAAGACGCGGGGTCCGTTACCTCAGGATGCGGGTATCCTGCGCCCAAATGATGGATACGCAGACCTCGTTTTTCGGCTTGCGCGCGCAATCTCGGTAACGATGCCGCCATTTTTCGTGTCACCGAGACAGACTGAAGCCGAATATCTTCAGCCTTCAAATTCTTGACGTTCGTCACAGCTCCACCAGTTTACGTCCAACCTAGCTAGTTTACGGTGATTGACTGAGTTTGGTTTGCCCTTGATCAGAACGTGCTCGACAATAGGCTCCACCTAATCCGGAGGTTCTATTCCGTGTCCGAACAGATCACGACACTTGACGAATTCGAAGACGAATACCGCAAGGGCATAGGCGTCACGCTCCCACCCAGGGGTAGCCGTGAGGCAAGCCTCGACAATATCCGTCGATTTGGTGACGGTGTCGGTGACTACAACCCACTATGGCGCGACGAGACTCATGCTGCGGCAAGTCGCTACAAAGGCATCACCGCACCGCCCATGTTTATTTACGGCGCAAGCCTTGGCATCGCCGCCGCAATCAACGGTGCCATCGATCCACGTCGCCTCTCATCGGCGAACTTTCCAATGAATTACGCCGGCGGCGAGATAACGTTCCATCGGCCCATTTGGCTCGGCGACCGGATCCATGCCATCGAATCGATCGTCGACGTCACTCGCAAGCAAAGCGATCGCATCGGTCCCTTTCTCATCTGCTCCGCAATGGTGGAGTACTACAACCAGCGCCAGGAATTGGTCGCGACTAAGCTGACCAACATGGCTCGATACAAGAACCTTGGTGACGGGCGGACCATCGAATATGACCGCGAAACCAAAACCAACATCGTCGAAGAAGCCCCTGATCCGCTGGTGTGGGAACGCGCGCGACGCAGTGCCGAACCACATCCTTGGGAAGGCGTTCGCGAGGACGAGGAGCTCGCGACCCTAAATAAAGGAACCTATACGGTAACCGAACTCTTTCTGTTCACCCATGGCGTTGTCGGTACAGGAAGGACCCCGCGTGCCGCGCTCGAAGCCGAAGATTCAAAAGACCTCGGAGGTGGGGGCCGGTATGACAAGAAACACGCCCAAGAACGGCGCAACATGCCGGGGCAGTTCGACTGGGGACCACAACGCGTCTGCTGGTTATGCCAAATGGCCACCGATTGGGGTGGCGACGATGCCACCATCAAATCGCTCGACACGCGAGTCCGACATCCCAACGTGGTCGGAGATACGAACACCGTTTACGGAAAGGTTGTCCGAAAGTACCGAGTCGATGGAGAGTGCCTCGTTGACCTTCAAATTTGGAACGAAAATCAGGCTGGTTTGGCGACGGCGGAGTGTCTTGCAACCGTAGCGCTTTCGTCGTCGTGAGCTTTATCGGCCAATACGGCGATTTCAATTGGGAGATCGAAAACGGCGAACTCACCGTCGAAAGCCGTTTTCGAAAAATCGGATTCTTAAAAAAATACACCCAACCTATTCATGCCACGCATGCGGAACAAGCCCAGTATCAAGCGGAAGGACGAATTAATTTAGATCGTGAAGAACTTGATCGTTTAGTCGGCGAAAAAAGTAAACCACTCGCTCCATCGTGAAGCTCGCTAAAGCTCCGCCACTGCCGCCGTCAATCTACCCGGTACTTCGGTAACTTGGACTTCATCGATGCCTGCCTCTGCGATTTCCATCACCATCCCTCCACCCTTCAAGGTGCACGGGACCATCCGCCCGGGCAACGTCTGGAAACGAATCATCGGTATTGGTCTGGATTTGAATCGCGAAAGGAAGCTCTATCGGACCAATCCACACTACGGTTTTTCTTCAGACAGCAACCCAGTAACCCGATTAATGGCCTCTCGATGACTCCGCCAATCCGGAACATATCTGTCCATCAGCGCATTGAAAGCAGGCCCATGGTTGAGTTCAACCAAGTGGCAAAGTTCATGGGTGATGACATAAGACGTTAGTTCCCGCGGAAGTTTGACCAAGTGCGTGTTGAGCGATATCCGACCCGATACCGAACAACTACCC
>CAJWCW010000213.1 GCA_913030615.1 uncultured Gammaproteobacteria bacterium
GACGGCACTTCATCCGGAGGTCGAGAAAGGGGATCGTCGCCGTTAAAAACGGCAAACCCGCAATCTCTGTAAATCCTTCGTTTAGCCGATGCGTATGCTTCGAGCGAAACATGTCTATCTAGGTGGTCCTCACTGATATTAGTGATCGAGGCGATATCAAAACTTCTTGCTGCCATTCGTTCTAGTTGAAAGCTCGATAACTCGAGAACGTAACCTGCAAAACCACCGTTGAGTAATTCCAACGCCGGAGGTCCTAGGTTTCCTCCGACGCCGTACGCACGGTCCTCAAGCATCAAGCTTACTAGTGTCGTTACCGTGCTCTTTCCATTGGTACCCGTAATTCCGATCACCGGGGCGTCTGCCGCTTCCATGAATAAGTCTATGTCACTGACAAGTTCGATCCCCGACGAAAGAGCTTTCTTCACCAAGCAATGGTTAAGAGGGAGGCCCGGACTAACGATCAATGTCGAAACCGAATCAATCGCACGACCAAAGTCCTTTGGCTTTATCAGAGACGCTTGAGGAAAGTTTTGATAAAAAGTTCCCCAATCTGGAATCGGACTTTGATCGGTGTCAAATCGCGTATCGCAGATGATGAGGTGTCGTTTCCCATGAAGATGCCTAACGCACGACATACCGCTAGCACCAGCTCCTAAAACTAATACGCCGGTCGGTTTCATCTTAGCTTCAACGTGGTCAATCCAAGCATCACGAGCATTAACGTGATAATCCAGAATCGAACGATTATTTTGGGTTCGGGCCACCCCTTCAATTCGAAATGGTGGTGGATAGGCGCCATCCGAAAAACACGTTTACCCGTGAGCTTGAAAGTGGTTACTTGAACGATTACGGAAAAAGCCTCAAGAACGAATAAGCCCCCCATCACCAAGAGGACGATCTCGTGTCTAACCATTACTCCTACGACACCAAGAGCTGACCCCAATGCAAGCGATCCCGTATCCCCCATAAAGACCTGTGCGGGGTATGCGTTAAACCAGAGAAAGCCTAAGCCCGCCCCTATTAACGCGCCACAGAACACAGAAAGCTCGCCGGCGCCCGCGACGTAGGGAATTTGCAAATACGTCGCGAATTCGACATTGCCCACAAGATAAGCGATGAGCCCCAAAGCCGCGCCAACAATGACCGTTGGTAAAACTGCCAGCCCGTCCAGTCCGTCTGTCAGGTTCACCGCGTTACTCATGCCCACGATTATTAGGTACCCCAAAAAAATGAATCCGAAAGCCCCGAGGGGGATCGATATTGTTTTAAAGAAGGGAACGATCAAAGCAGTATCCGTAGCCGACGAGGCGGTGTTGTATAGAGCGACCGCAGCTCCAATACCAAACACCGATTGAAACAAATACTTCCAACCCGCAGAAAGCCCGTGACGTGTGCTCGATCGAGAAATCTTGACGTAATCGTCAATCCATCCGATTGCGCCGAAAGAGAGAGTGACGCATAGAACGATCCGAATATATCGGCTACCAAGATCCCCCCACAATAATGTAGTCGCTAAGATCACTGTAAGAATCAATGCACCGCCCATTGTTGGCGTGCCAGCTTTGCTTTGATGAGACCTCGGTCCATCTCCGCGAACGACTTCGCCAATTTGGTAGGTTGTTAGCTTGCGAATGAGAACAGGGCCTAAAGCTAGCGACAAGAACATAGCGGTGCCTGCGCTTACCATCGTCCTAAAGGTCAAGTACTGAAATACTCCGAAAGCGGCTACAAACTGCGACAAATAGTCGGTCAACCAAAGGAGCATCAGTCTGTTAACCCGAGTAGGTTCTTGACGAAATCTCGATCATCAAATACGTTCTTTTCACCCTTGATTTCCTGCGTGTTCTCGTGACCCTTACCCGCAATCAACACCACATCATCGGAAGAAGCCGCATGCACGGCTTCGCGAACTGCCGCGGCCCGGTCGGGAATTAAGCGATACGCATCCCAGTTTCCAAATCCATCGACAATTTGCTTATTGATGCAGTCGACTTTTTCTGACCGCGGATTATCCGTGGTGACAATTGCCATATCCGCCTGGCCTGCTACGACCGCTCCCATCATCGGTCGCTTGCCTTGATCGCGATCTCCACCGCAACCAAATACACATATTAAGCGTCCACCCACGTGGGTTCGGATCGCTGACAGGGCTAGTCTCAGTGCTTCTGGCGTGTGCGCGTAATCAACCACGGCCGCTGGCTTGCCATCGATTCGATACATCTCCATACGGCCAGGTATATAAGGAAGACGCTTAAGCAAAGCAGTGACTTCACTTAGCGCGTACCCCCGATGCAGAGCGATCCCTACAGCGGCAGCAACGTTTGAAACGGAAAAATCTCCAAACAGCGGCAGATCAAAATCGGCCTCACCCCATTTCGTATACCACCTTCCATAGACGCCTTCTCGAGTGTACTTATCGACAATCCATCTAACGTCAACTTCTTCGGTTGTGCCGTAAGTAACACAAGTCAAATCGCGCGCCCGTAATCGGGACACCAGTTCTCTACCAAAGGCTTCATCAGTGTTTATCACGGCAGCCGTCAAGCTTCCAAATTCAAACAATTTTCGCTTCGCGACTGCGTATTCGTCCATGCCACCGTGGTAATCAATATGGTCCCGGCTAAGATTCGAGAAAACAGCCACATCGAACGACACGTCGGCAACTCGGTTTTGTTCAAGCGCGTGCGAACTTACTTCCATAGCGACGGACCGTTGATTCATCGAACAAAGGCTCCGCAACCTCTTCTGCACCGTTACGGCATTCTCTGTCGTTAGATGCGACGGCCGGAGGTTCCCGATAACTCCCCACCCAATCGTTCCCATAAACCCCGTCCGCTCCATCAACGCGGCACAATGGTGCGCAATCGATGTCTTGCCGTTGGTGCCTGTAACGCCGATGCAAAATAAGCTTTCACTAGGCTCGTTACAGAATCGACCTGCAATTGCGCTCAACTGCACGGCCAAATTTGGATCGACGACAATCGGAACGTCAAACGATCCGGTGATTTGACGTTCAGCGCAGACCGCCGCCGCACCGCGCCGAAGGGCCTCTTCGACGAAATCGTGACCATCGACCGTGCTACCTTGCATAGCAAAGAACAAATCGCCAGGTGTTACTTCGCGCGAATCGACGCAAATTCCACCCACTTTTACGGGATCGACGTCCGTGCGGTCGAGTAGCTCATTAAGCTGCATGATCAAAACCCTCACGCTCATCTTTTTCCGCAACGTCTACAACCTTTTCGGGCGCGATACCTAATACCCGTAACG
>CAJWCW010000214.1 GCA_913030615.1 uncultured Gammaproteobacteria bacterium
GGAATTACGTAGCTGTATAGGCTGCAATCAGCGTGCGATAGGGAACGGGGTCAGGTATTCGTAATTGCGTTCGCACGTCCGTAATGGGTTCACCGAGTAGACTCTCAAAGTGAATGGCAGGGAGCCATGCAGCTTGACGACCGTCTCGGTACGCGCGCACCAAAGCTCTGAATACACCTGGACCCATGGCCTGTCTAAGTTTAAAACCTCCCACAATGGCGATCAGGAAGATGCCGCGATTTCTCGTTTGCGCATAGGTAAACGCGAGTAGGCATGCTTCGCCAAGTTCATCCCGTCCATATCCGGTCAAGGTATGCCAAAGATCGTGGGTGTCGCGTAAACGGGTGGCATAGCGCACCAAGTGAGGATGACTGAACGTTTCAGCCTCAACCTCGCTCGCTTCGACTAGGCCTTCTGCTGCGAGGGCCTCGCGTTGGGTGAAATGATAATAGGTTGACCCGAACGATCCGTTAGGAAGTGCGCCAAGCATGGGACGGTTTTGCAGTGTATCGAGTATATCGATGTCGTCTTTTAATACTTGATGGCCAAAGTCGGTGATTCGGAAACGACGTAGTCCGCGTTCCAGTGACGGTCCGCCGAGGGCTCGAATGACGTCAAACACTTTCGGTGTATCTTGCGGATTCGCAACCAACGCCTTTAACGCGCGAAACGCCACCATCGGTTGCATCCGCTGTCGTTTCATTTGTCTATCCATGTTCGAGCCTCTATCAGCCGACGGCTACCCATCAGTCGGACGGGTCACTGCGAACCCAGTTTAAACTATCACGCTCGATCTAGCGGACCCACCTGCACGCGTTGTGTTGCCGTCCGCCCTGTGTCGATGACGAGTCCGATGCCGCCTTCGGTCAAGGCACCGTCGGACGCCGAGAGAATTCGTTGCTGGTCGATATACCCCTCAATTTGATTACCCCTAACACGCATCTCAAGCTCGTAAGTTTGGTAGTTGTCGATTGTCATCGGTGTTTCAGCAAGAACATGGGTGCCATCCAGTTCTCGCACTAACTGGATGCCGGTTCCCGGTTTAAGTAATAACGCGTAATACCGACGTAAACCTTGCACTCGTGTGGCTATACCGGAGCGGGCAACGAGGTGTGGCGTTACGTCGGCCTTCAATCCGTAATCGTTCCAATCGCGACTGCCATACAGAAGTAGGCCAGTGCCATGATTCTGGATAAGCCGGAAGCTCTCAGGATACCGGGCGCCATAACTGTCGACGCCGTTCACCCAGGCGCGATGCCACATGCTGCCTTTCCTTTTTTGGAGAACGACGTCGGGGGCTCCCTGCCAGTCATACCGGTCGACAAACAGAATTCCTCCGACAGGCGCGGCGACGATTTCTATACCGGCGGCCGCAATTGGATAACCATCGAGCGAAGGTATTTGCCACGACAACGTTTTACGTTCGCCTGGCTCGATGCTGATTGAACGATCTCGGACCGTCACCGTCCGGTTCTCTGGATCAAAGACGTGTAGACACAACGCAACCTCGATTGCCTGTTCTACGTCTTTTGCGAGGAGCACATCGCTTGAAATGGTTTGACCTGAGTTCAGGGTTGGACTTGCCATGAGACCATAGCCGCGTTGCTCAAAATAACGCGCTGTTTCGTGGGATTCGACGAAGGTGCCGGTCACAGCCTCGGCAGTCTTGCCGTCGGAGAGAGGGTCGAAGTGCACTGCAAGTGCCCGTTCTCCATCGGGCAACTTAAGGTTGTTCACCATGCACTCTCGCCCACGAAATCCCTGGACTGACCCAGGATAGGAAAAATGATAACGCGCCCCCTCCTTGGGAGATTTGAGCTCGGATCCATTGAGTTTTCGGCCCATCGCCGCGATGCGGCGGGCTTCCGTTGCCGCATCCGTAATGCCGCCCCCGCTGTCGGCCGTGGGGACATAACAGATGTCGGCCACGGGACCTCGCCAGTCGACGCCTTCATCGAATGCGGCGAGCCCGTTGCGAATTCCTAATAGACAGCCAAGATTTCCGGAATTGCAGTCGGTGTCCCACCCAGCGGTATTGACGATTTTAAGGGAGTCTTGGAAGTTTCCTCGACCATGCAGGAGGGACATAACGATGAGGCCATGGTTGGGAATCATATGGCAGTTGCCGCCGTATTTGTCGTAGCCATAACGCTCTTTAATCTTCTGAAAGGAGCCTCGCCAGTCATCGGCGTATTGCCCGTGCCATTCGCGAATGTCTCCAATCATGCGGTTGATCAGGCTATCAGAGGGTATTAGCGAGACAGCGACGTCAATCAGTTTGTCGATATCGGATTCAACGAAAGCCTGGGATTCCATGGCTGCGATCACTTGGGCACCGTGAAGCGCTTCGCCATCGTGCGAAACAGAGCCGGCACGCCGCGCAAAATCCGCAGCTAATTCAGGATCGCCAGGGCAGACCATGGCCCATCCGTCGATAAAAATTTGAGCACCAATCTGCTCCGAAACGACTTGGCCATTAAGAGCCATCGATCCACTGGCGGGGGCGTCATGACCTTCCGTGAGCCGTAAATAGGCCGTGTGTTCGGTGGAGTTTCCCATACCACCCCACCAGAGGACTGAGCGGTTTTCAATTAGGTAATTGAGCCAGGTTTGTCCGATTTGCTTGGGTGTTAATTGAGGGTCGCAGTGATAATCCGACAGTGCCCGGACGAAGGTGAACGTGCCCGATATGTCGTCATCGGTGACAATCAAAGGAACGCCCACTTTATCGTGGACGTAATACTCGATGTCACCTAAAACATCTTCGATGCGTTCGTTGGGCCAGCCCTCGAATGGTCGCCCGAGATACACGCCGATGATCTTCCCGAGGACACCGGCATAAACACGTTCGTCGTAGTCGGACTGCAACATCACTTTCTCGCTTACTTATCGAATCGAAGGTAGCCTATTCAAAATCCGCTACAGAGGGAATCTGGAATGTCTGACGCAATGCAGATCGCATACGACACACTTGAGGGAAGGGTAGGCGAATCGGGTCAACCGTCCGATTGGTTTGAAATTACGCAGGGCCGGATAAACGATTTCGCCGACGTCACGTTGGATCATCAATGGATACACATTGATCCAGAGCGTGCCAATGCCGGTCCCTTTGGCACCACCATCGCCCATGGTCATTTAACCTTGTCGATCATGGGTCATCTGCCGCGCGCCGTGGAAGAAAGTGCGCCGCGACTCGAAGGGCAGAAATTGATGATTAACTACGGGTTCGACAAGGTGAGGTTCCCGTCACCGGTGC
>CAJWCW010000215.1 GCA_913030615.1 uncultured Gammaproteobacteria bacterium
TACTGAATCATTTGCCCAGCGCTGGAACCGTAGCCCTGCATAAAAGTCAGCAAATTTAACTCTTGAAGCCCAAGCGCCACGTGCAGGTGCAGGTCGAGGCCCTGGGTAATACCGGTATTAATCAGTAGTCCATCGAGTTCGGACTTATCAATCCCCGCGTCATCGATGGCGAGATAGACGGCTTCCGATGCTAGGTCAATGGCCGATCGGTACACCCTTCCCATCTCCGTCATACCAAGACCAGAAACTGCAGCCGCACCATTCATGGGATGATTCATGTTAAGTCCTTGTCAATACGACCACGGGTATTTCGCGAACTGTGCGTTCTTGATATTCGTTGTAGCCTTTCCAGATATTCGCCATCAGCGCCCATAAACGATTTCTCTCCTCACCGCTGGCCGTCGATGCTCGAGCAGAAAATCGATCGGCTTTCACTTGCACCTTGACGTCTGCGTACGCGACCAAATTCTCATACCAAGACGGATGCAACGCATGGCCACCTTTTGAGCCAACAACAATGTACGTCCCGTTGTCTTCGCCGTAAATCAAAGGAATTAAGCGTCCCTCACCGGATTTTCGGCCGATCGTCGTCAACAGCAGGGTCGGAACGCCGCGGAACATGTGGCCTTCATCTCCATCCGTTGCAAGATAACGATCTACGTGTGCGGTAATCCAATCCGGCATCGCTCGATCCCTCACTGGTCATCCTCCGCGTCTGCATTGTTGTCCTCCCGGAACAACGCCTCGAGCTTGGCTTTCGCTGCCGCATCCGGATCGATCGTAGCCGGGGGAGTATCCACACTATCTTCCGAAGTCTCTTCGCCGCCAAAAAGGTCGCTTAATTCTTTACGCGCACCCGCTTCTTTGACGCCGATTATCGAATCGTAAGTCCCTGCGGCTGGCCGATAAAAATCGCAAAAATTCGCATTCTCTTTGTTAACCGGCGGATCGGCCCGTTCGTCCGCACACGTAATGGTGTCTCGCGATCGGTATTGGCGGCAAAGACGACAACAGTGCAGGCTTTCGAAGCACTTGGGGCAGTTGTTGTGTCGTGTGATCGGCCTCGGTAACGCGTCAAGCGACGTGCCGCAATTCCAGCATTCCAATTCCGCCATGGGTCGGTCTCGACGGCGGTCGAATTAACGACCCGAAAATTCGGGCTTACGTTTCTCTAGGAACGCCTTCACGCCTTCCTCAAAATCTTCCGAATTAAAAAGACCATTCAGATGGACCATCAGATGATCGACCGCGGTGTCGTAACTCTCTTCCAGTCCCATCCGCATCATACGCTTGGTCGTCTGCACCGCCATGGGCGCGTTATCGGCGATTTCGTTGGCCCACTGCATGGCCGTATCCATCAGCTCTTCGTTGGGAACGACCGCATTAAAGAGCCCGAGATCAAGAGCTTCTTGAGCATCGATCGTGCGTGCTCGATAGTAGAGTTCAGCCGCTTTCGCCCAACCGATTAAGCGCGGTAATAACCAGGTCCCTCCACTCTCCGGAACGACATTGCGCTTCGCCGTCACGGCCGCCATTTTAGCGGCCTCGCCCGCAATTCGAATGTCAGCGAGCAAGGTTATATCCATACCGTACCCAGCCGCGGCGCCGTTGACCGCGCAGACCACGGGCGTATCTATATTCCACATTACGTTAATGGGTGCATCGCGCAGATCAAACAACTGGCGCGGTCGATTCTGGCCTTTCGCCGCCCCTTCGCTGCTGCCGATTCCGCCTTCGCCGACGGCGATAAGGTCAAGTCCCGAGCAGAATCCTCTGCCAGCCCCCGTCAATACGATACAGCGCGTGTCGGGATCCTTGTTCGCTTCGACCATCTTGTTCGAGAGCTCGCCCAGCATATCGCGACTAATCGCATTCAAGCGTTCCGGTCGATTCAACGTCAAAACCACGACGCGATCGCGTTGCTCAACCAATAGCTCGTCGGTATTCGACGCACTGACCGTCATAGGTTTCTTCCCATCACTCAATAAGACATGGGAGGCTAGCCCCTGACTCGAGGGAAGTCCATGCCCTGCGATTGAACCCGCCCCGGCTATCGTCGGAACCGAGACATTAGCATTGACGTTTTTTACACGTCGCGATGTGTTCGAAACCGTGTCGAAGAAAAACCACTCGCGGCGATTAGCCAGGTGTTAGCGATCCAAAGAAATAGTGTTCCAGACGCTGAACGGGCAACGCTTGGTGTGCGATGCATTGCTATTTGTACCTTTAACAGCTCTTTTAAGTCTGCGCGCTCCGACTCAATTAACGCGCGTTCAGTAATTTGAGGGGGTACTGACGCAATCGGACGTACAGTCGTTATTTTTACGCTAACTCATTGTTTTAAAAATAACTTAATGTCTTTGCGCGCATCGTTGTTCTAATTGATATAGCTTGTAAGCATAAGAATATGTTCCTGTGAGTTCACATTGGCATAGAAACTCCGACCAATGATGCTAAATCTCATTGCAACCACGCCAATGACGTTATATACAGTGGTCCGGGATATAGCAGTACCCAAGCGATTTCCGGAAATTAATCGTACGAGGTTACATATGTCTTCTGACCGAATCCTAACGATCCTTGCTTTGCTAGCGGCCATTATTGCAGTCGTACCGGCCGCAGCAATGGCACCGTGGGCACTGATATTGGTTGCCCTTGGACTGATAAGTGGTTTCATGAATCCAGAAGAAGATCTACTCATGAGAGTGGGCTACTTCATTGTCGCTGCAGCACTGCCTACCGTTGCGAATAGCCTGGATGCTATTCCTGTGGCCGGCACTTACTTGAATAGCATACTGGACAACTTTGCAGTTGCCATTGCCGGTATCGTCATCGCACAGTTTATTATGGCGGTAAAAGACCGCGTAATGCCTGCCGATGATTCTAGTTCGAGTGCGGGCGCCGGAGGTGGAGGCTTCAGTAGCGAGTAAAAGCTCTACTTAGCTACATTTGAAATGGCCCCGTTTTAGGGGCCATTTTTTTACGTATTGAAATCGACTTTGCCACCCCGCCTTTTGACTTAAAAACGGGGCCCGCAATATCCCCCCAACAGATCAGGGCGGCACCGTCAAGTTTACAAAGGGATCACTGACGTTATATACAGTGGTCCTGGTAACACATTAATTCAATTAAATACGAACGAGGGGTCGTTTTATGTTGCAGAAAGTATTGACCTGGGGCTCGCTCGCGATTGCCGTAATCGCAGCGTTTGTCGACGTAATTCCGATGGTGCCTTTGATTCTAGTGGTACTAGG
>CAJWCW010000216.1 GCA_913030615.1 uncultured Gammaproteobacteria bacterium
GCCCCTCCTCCTTGGATACCAAAATTTCCCCAAATATCCGTTTGATCAACACCCTCCACAATAAAGGCAGCTCGCGGATCAGACGATCCTTCGCGAACTCTGTAATAGGTCCCTCCGTCAAATCCCTGTGCGGCAAACCCTATTCCCACTAATTCGTTGGGCGCACCTCCTAAACGCCTCCACAATCCACCGTATTGCCCATCGAATTGTTGATAGTACTCACCGGGGTTAGAGATCCAGGCCCTGGTGCCATCCTCGGCACGCCTGACCTCGATAATCGCCGGGTTTTGCGGACAAAAAGCGATGCGCCAATAAAAGCCATTGCCGCCCATGTACATGAGTCGACCAGACTGGGCGAGCCAATCTGACAGCGCGTTTCGCATCGGGGTTGAATAATACTCAGGGTGACTTCCGGTTATGAGGACACGATAACCTTCGATCGCATCGTAACCTTCCAGGTGAAGATCTTCGTCGGTGACTACGTCAAATTCTTGTCCTATAGCATCCAGCCACGCCGTAATGTGGGTATCGGCATTGAATGCCCAAGTCCCCGTCTTCGGTCTGAAGTTGAGGACGGGCCGGAGTCTCGACGAAAAATGTACGCCGCTGCCATCCGCGTGATGTTCGTACAACGAAAAACCGACGTCTTTATGGGCGAATAAAAAAGCCTGATTTGCGTCTACGATTCTCGTTTGTCCCAATAGCCCCCCGGAAAACGCAAGTCTTATATTTGCGTAGGCTAAGTAGGTGGCCGACGGGACAAGATAGGCGACGTCGGATCCGCGCCGTCCTTTGGGAGCGCGCACAAAAAAAGGGACGTACTCCTCCGAATCTTCTTGGATGATCTTAAATGCGTACTGTCCGCTATTAAGGCTTTTCGGCACCAACCAACTTACAACGTCTCTCCAACCGGCATCGGTCAAATCATCTTCGTGAAAGTGAATAGCGGCGTAGTGCTCTGGCGCGTCTCGATAATCTTGGTGAGTACCATCCCAACGCGCCCCACGGACAGCCCTTGTCGGGGTCTGAAACAAAACGCCGTCTCTGCCGTTCCCTGAAGAATCCTTTATTACTTGCGTGCCGATATCGAGTGAGAAGTCCCAACAGGCGATGCTTTCAGCGCCGGAAATAATCGAGGGGGCTTCTAAACGGCCGTTAAAGCATTCTTTGGCGGCGCCCGCCGTCGCGAAAAGCCAATCACCCGCACCGACGGCCATATCAACATCGTCGATAACAGTCCAAGTAAGAATTTTTTCGCCACTTCCCGAGGGGAGTTTCTTGATCTTGAGTGTGACTGGATGTCCGAATTCAAGCGACACTTCGTACCATCGATGTCTTTGGACAGAGACTTCGATGAATAGCTCTATATCGGACGACGACACGCCAAAACCATGTTCCGTGATATACAGTCTGACGCCTGCCATGTTGACGAGAGTTTGCGGCTCCTGACCAGGGAGCGTCGGATAGACGAGCACTTCCAACCGTCCTTCAACCAATTCAGGCATAGAAGTCACTAACGCGTATGAGCCCAGCGCCAAAGGCTGAAACGGGATTTCGATCGCATCACCCAAACTAGGGTCGATGATATTTTCGATGAGTCCGGTACCGTGAGGTCTGTCGTCGCCACTGATGAGCTCGACTATCGATACTTCAGCCTTTCCTGGCACATAGCTGCTGAGTTTGAGAGCAATGGACTCTTCGGGGAGGACCGATATCCGATCACAATACCCGACGACATTTTTGACGAACCCGCCAGGTATTTCGCTATTTTGACTGATATCGGTTCACCCTCTCACGTCCTGCGGTAAATCATTCGTCCGCTCGTATCTCGTCTCGAATCAGCTAATACAACTTAGCATGAACCAACCCCGTGGTTTGACTCGCGCTCTTATGAGAAGGATGTTCGCGAGGCAATGCCCTGGGTGAATTAGCAACGCCCCGCTACGAGCTAGAAATCGGATCGTCCCCCCAAGGCGTACGCAATCACCCGACCGCCGGTTTCCTGATTGCCGGGTACGGTGACCAAAACGTATTGTCGCCCAGTCGCCGGGCTCAAGTAACTCATGGGTGTGGCATCCGACGCGCCTCTTAGCTCATCCTGCCAAATAACGTCACCTGTTAACGTGTCAATGGCACGCAATTGTCCATCGACGACGCCAGCATTAAAGATGAGGCCTCCCGCCGTGACGAACGAGCCGGCAGCATGCGGAAAACCAAGATTGAATAGCCCCATCCCACGTCGCCAGAGAATCTTCTGCGTGGTGAGATCCACGACCGCGATTTCTCCATAGGGCGGTTTTAAACAGGGCAAGCCTATTGGTGAAGCAAACATACCAACGCGTGCGGCAAAGGGTGTACCTCGTTGTGGGCCGCCAATGCCGTAACCACGCGAACCGCCCCCCGAGGACGCGACACCTTCTTTCTTTTCGAATCGCGGAATCATATGAATGACGAAGGCGAGATGCAGGTTGTTCACCACCATCAGCTGACGCTCTTCATCAACAGCGACGCTACCCCAGTTCATACCACCGGCCGGCCCAGGGTAATGCAGTGTTCCTTGGACAGAAGGCGGGGTCATTGGGCCTTCATAGCGAAGGTCGTAAAACGCTTTCCGACAGGCCATCTGATCAAAAGGAGATATCCCAAAGAGATCCCGCTCATGCACGCGTGGGTGCGCAAAGGACGGCATACCCGACGAGAACGGCTGGGTCGCGCTGGATCGTTCACCAGGCAAGTCCGTCTGCGGTACGTTTCGCTCGATGACTTCAGTCAACGGCTCACCGGTCGCACGATCGAGAACAAAAAGCTCACCCCGCTTCGTAGGCACGATCACCGCTTTACGTAGGATGCCATCGAGCCTCAGATCAACCAGTGTCGGTTGCGAAGGAACATCGTAATCCCAAATGTCGTGGTGGGTGGTTTGAAAGTGCCAGCGGGTCAGTCCGGTTTTCGCATCGATGGCAACGATCGAGCTTGCAAATTTATCCATGACCTCCGTACGGTGGCCCCCGAAGTAATCCGGCGTGGCATTCCCCGTGGGCACATAAACGAGGCCGAGTTCGTCATCGGCCGACGTCAAACTCCAGACATTGGGGGTTCCTCGGGTATAGAAACTGCCTTCTGGCGGCATGACCGTTTTCCCTTCGCGGCCGATGTCCCAAGCCCAAAGCAATTGACCCGTGCGCGGATCGTAACCACGCACGACTCCCGAAGGTTCTTCGGTCTCTTGGTTGTCCATGACCCA
>CAJWCW010000217.1 GCA_913030615.1 uncultured Gammaproteobacteria bacterium
GATCGTCGCGCAGTCGAACGCGCGCGTCGATATGGCCGCAGGTGGCGTGATTAATTTGGTTCTTGCCCGTTATGGACAGGAACCCTATCCGGCCGATGCACTACCCACTATCACCTTCGATGACGGGATGAGGTTCCACTACAACGGCGAGCGCATCGACTTAATGCATTTTGGTCCGGCGCACACGACGGGTGATGTTGCGGTTTTTTTTCGGAACCATAACGCAGTGCACCTCGGCGATGTTTTTAATAACGCCGGCTACCCCTTTATTGATGCCGATAGCGGCGGCGATATTGATGGGATGATTGCCTTTTGCCAACAGACATTGGATCAACTTGAACCTGGAGCTGTGGTGATCCCAGGACATGGCGAAATAACCGACGCTAACGCGCTTGTGGACTACATCGCGATGTTGACGACGGTGCGTGATCGAGTGAAAGAGCTGATGGACGCAGGCAAGTCGCTAGCGGAAGTCATGGCGAGTAACCCGACGGCGGACTACACCGATCGGTACGGCGAGGAATCCGCATCGCTCGGCTTTGTTAACAGGATCTACACGAGCCTCGCGAAAAAACGCTGATCGGCGAAGACTTCTGTTGGCGGATCGGTCTGCTTCATTCACCTGTTGGCGTCGAAAGACCTGATGCGTCGGTGCTTTCAGTAGGCGTATCCCAAGCGCTGGCGTTTGGTACCTGATCGCGCTATTTACACTGTTAATTCACCAACACCAAAAAGGAGTTTTCCCATGTCGCGACTTGAAGCCCTTGCACTCGACGAGTTAACGGAAGACCAGCTAGCAGTCCTGAATGCGATCAACAGTGGGCCACGTGGCCGTGGAACCCCGATTGGTTTAGTTGGTCCGTTTGGCGTTTGGGTCAGGGCTCCACGCATTGGCATGGCGGTGCAAGCCTTGGGAGGGGTCGCACGCTTTGAGACCTCGATTGCGGAGGATGTCAAAGAAGTTGCGATTTGCGTCGTCGGTGCACACCACCAGGCAAAGTTTGAGTTCGCGGCGCATGCCGGCCTTGCCCGGGCTGCGGGAGTGGACTCGGCGGCGCTTGAAAACATTCGTGTGGGCCGGGTTCCGGATTTGGATGGATCCCAGTTGGTCGCTTGGTCGGTAGCTACTGAGCTCATGGACTCTCATCGCCTCACGGACGCAACGTACGCACAGGCGATATCGCAATGGAATGAGGAAGGTTTGATTGAACTTGTCAGCGTCGTGGGCTACTACTGCCTTGTTTCGCTAACCCTCAATGCGTTCGACGTGCCCGTACTGGACAATATGGAGGATCCTTTTCCCAACGCGTCTTGAGGTTCAGTCGAGCTTCACCAGTGCCTTGCCGATATTTTCACCGGTAAAGAGTCCAATGAGCGCATCGGCCGCTTGTTCGATGCCTTCGAATACGGTTTCACGGTACTTCATTTGGCCGCCTGCGACCCAACCGCGCATGTCGTCCAGGAATTTTTCGCGTTTCTCCTCAAAATCAGTGACGACGAAACCGCGCATGGTGATGCGCTGATAAACCATATTCGAAAGCGTGGTGACACCCGTGGAGCGCGCACCGAAATTGTTGTAGGCCGAGATCATTCCACACACGGGTATACGCCCCCCAACGTTCATTCGTGGTAGCGCTGCGTCCAAGTGTTCCCCGCCCACGTTCTCGAAATAGACGTCGATGCCTTGCGTAGCCGCGGCTTTTAGATTTTTACGGAGCACGCCTTCCTTGTAGTTGATGGCGACATCGATCCCGAGATCGTTCTCGAGCCACTCGCACTTTTCGGCACTGCCGGCACTGCCGATGACGTAACAGCCCTTGATCCGAGCAATTTGTGCAGCCACTGAGCCGACGGCACCAGCCGCAGCTGAAACGAATACATTTTCGCCATCGTTTAGTTCGCCAGTAATTAGCATTCCTCCCCATGCGGTAAATCCCGTCGGTCCCAACACGTGCATGTAAAGGGTTGGCGGGAGTCCAGCGGCGTCGAGACGGCTGACCCCACGACCGTCTGATACGACGTGTTCGCGAAAACCGAGCCCGTGCTGTACGACGTCGCCTTCGGCGAAGGCGGAATGTCGACTCGCTGTCACCACTCCAATGGTGCCGGCCCCCAAAGGCTTGTGAAGCGGTTGCTGCCCGTTGGAAAGTCTTGGTCGCATGGCAGGATCGACGGACATGTATTGGTTTCGGATTAAGAATTCACCTTCGGCTGGATCGTCGATCGTCGTTTCGACGATTTGGAATTGGCTCGCGTCGGGAAGTCCTTCGGGATATTCGATGAGGTGTACTTCGCGAGAGATCGTAGCCATCTTTCGATACCTTGAAGGTCGGCGAAACACAGTAGTTGGTTTCCTATTGTGAGGGAAGCGTTCAACGCTTATCTTTTCAATCACTTAAAACTGCTGAAGTGGTCTGTGGATGGTCAAAGTGAGCGCTGCGCAAGCGGTTCGGGCGAAGACTGAAGAGCTAAGACAACGAATCGATGAATTGGACCTTGAAGGCAACGTGTCCGACTTATCGATTGATGGCTATACGGTGATCCGAGATGCAGCGCCCCTATCGTTTTTCGAAGAGCTGCGCGAGAGCGTTTTACACATTAACCATCGTATGAAGGGTTTCCGTCGATTTCCAACGAACCTGCTCAATGAGGGAGTGGTCTTCGAACAGGCGGTCCAACTAGAGAAGTTGAATACGTTGTACGAGTTCTTACTGGGCCCTAACTTTATCGTGAGCCAAGTGTCCGCATCGGTTAAGCGGACCACGCTCAAACCCTTCGCCATTCACGCCGACATGAACGGTTACGAGCAACCGTTTCCAGGACACAGTGTTATCGCCACGTCGATCTTTTGTTGTGATGATTTTACCGAAGAAGCGGGCGCGACGAGATTCGTACCCGGTTCGCATCACTTGCGGCGGCACCCAGTCGACGGCGAAGGAGAATCGGAAGCGGTAGCGGTTGCCGCACCTACGGGGTCGATCGTATTGTGGGACGGCGCAATGTGGCATGGCAACTGTCCTCGCACCCTTCCGGGTGAACGGGTGGTGCTACACCTAACTTGTAATCGTCAAAATGTGCGACCGATCGAAAGTTATAGCGGCATTGCCCCCGAAGTATTGCGCCGGAATCCGCCTGAATTTTCCGCGCTCCTGGGTCTTACCGATCGTTGGGAACGACGCGAGATGGTGCGTGACCGCTGATCCAGTCGACCGAATTACTGCGTCAACTTGTACGTTACGAC
>CAJWCW010000218.1 GCA_913030615.1 uncultured Gammaproteobacteria bacterium
GCTTCGCGGTGCACGTCAATGCGCGCGAGGATTTAGTGATAGAAAAGGCTGAGTGATGAAAGCGTTTGACGCCATCCAGCTGCAGCTCGTGTGGGACCGGCTATTGGCCATCGTTGAAGAGCAAGCTCAGACTCTCATGCGGACGGCTTTTTCGACCGTTGTTCGTGAAGCTGGAGACCTTTCTGCGGGCGTTTTCGATACTGAAGGTTCGATGCTAGCCCAAGCGATCACGGGAACGCCGGGTCACGTTAACGCAATGGCACGGTCCGTTAGCCATTTCCTCACGCGCTACCCCTTGCCGAGCATGAATGACGGCGACGTGTTCCTTACCAATGATCCATGGTTGGCGACGGGTCATCTCAACGACTTCACGGTGGTAACCCCTATCTATTATAGAGAACGGCCCGTCGCCCTTTTTGCTTCGACGAGCCACATCGCTGATGTGGGCGGTCGCGGATTTGGCCCGGATGCCAATGAGGTGTTTGAGGAAGGCATCAATATTCCGATCATGGCTCTCTTCAATGCCGGCGTTCGAAACGAAACCCTAATGGAGATCATTGCCGCCAATGTTAGAGACCCTGTCGTCGCGGAAGGCGATCTGTACTCGCTTACCGCGTGTAACGAGGCGGGTGGTAGGGATTTACAGTCGATGATGACGGCACACGAATTGGAATCGTTGGACGAAATAGCAAGTCACGTCTTATCCACCTCGCGCGCTGCGATGGAGCGTGAAATTAGTGCGCTACCAGCCGGGATCTATGAAAACTCGATGGATGTAGATGGGTACGACGTTCCCGTCCACATAGAGTGCGCCATGCATGTGCACAGGGATCGTATTTTGATCGATTTCAGCGGGTCGTCGCCGACTTCTCGCTATGGGATTAATGTGCCCGCTAACTACACGGAGGCGTACGCTTCGTTCGGCGTACGCTGCCTCGTTGGCAACAGCATTCCTAACAACGCGGGCTCTCTCGGGACCATTCGGGTCACGGCCCCGGAAGGCAGCATTCTTAACGCGATGCCGCCGTGCGCTGTCTCAGCGAGACACGCGCTAGGACAAATGCTGCCTGATGTGATCATGGGGTGTCTTGAGCAGATCATGCCCGAGTCTGTCGCTGCCGAGGGCGCTTCGTGTATTTGGAATCCAGTGTTGATGAATGCCCCGCAAACAGGCGGGGACGTCGCGGATACTCCCTTTGTGATTAATCCGATATACAACGGCGGCACGGGCGCGCGCTTTATGAAGGATGGTCTCTCGACCACCGCCTTTCCCTCGGGTGTACGCACGACGCCAACTGAAATTAATGAAGTGACGTCACCGTTGATTTTCGAGCGAAGAGAATTCTGCCAGGATTCAGGCGGCCGCGGTCGGCATAGGGGTGGCTTGGGCCAAATTGTTGAGATTCGACATGGACGGGACAATGCATTTTTTGTTTCTAAGATGTTTGACCGAATCGAGCACCCCGCAAGAGGACGAGCGGGTGGTGGAAATGGTCGTCCCGGCAAGGTCTATATAAAAGGTGGATCTCCGCTAAGGGGTAAAGGAAAAGACCTTGTGCCGGCGGGAGCTACACTCGTTCTCGAAACCCCTGGAGGCGGAGGTTTCGGCAATCCTTCGGAACGTAACGAGAACGACATCAGGGGCGACGTAGAAAAGGGTTTTGTTTCCGGAACCTCGTAACAAAGCCGATGTGGTCTCTCCGTCGCGGCCGAGCGTGGAGGAGTTATGTTCAATCTCGATACATGTTTTAACTCGGGTCGGGTGGAAAAGGCGGCGTTCAATCCCTCGAACGAGCTTAGTGGTGCTTAAGGGTTTTTGACATTCCTAGGCAACGAAGGTTAGGTTTGGCGCCATGAAATTTATTACGTACTTTTTAAGCGTTTTCGTTCTGTTTTCTTATTCATTTGGCGCGCCGGAGGAGGAAGAAGAAGATCGTGTTTACGAGAAGTTCTATGGCAACGGTCAATTGCAGATCCGAGGCATGTACATCGCGGGGGAAATGGAAGGCGTTTGGGAAGACTTTCACGAAAACGGACAGTTGCGGACGCGGGGAACCTATGTAGTCGGAAGAAAAACCGGTCCATGGGAGTCGTTCTACTCGAATGGTCAGATGCAAGGAAGAGGAACGCTGCAAGCCGGGCGGCAGCAGGGTCTAGAAGAGAGGTACTACGAAAGTGGCCAGTTGCTTTCGCGAGGGACGTTTAAAGACGGTCAGTTCGACGGCCTCTGGGAGGCGTTTTACTCCAATGGCAAGTTGATAAGCCGGACAACATACCGAGATGGGAAACAAGCTGGTTCAGCGGAGTATTTCGATCTTGTTCCGGTTTCTTTTTCTAGTGCTGATAGCGATACATACGTGGTGACTGCTGAATCGCTCAACGTTCGGTCTAGTCCTGGCGGCGCCGTCGTGCGCGCTTTGGCTCGCGGCGAGAGCGTGACGGTGAGTTCGACAAATGGTGAGTGGTCGCAGTTAAGCGACGGGAACTGGGTTGCCTCGAGTTTTATCACTAAAGTACGGTAGCGCCGTCAATTACGGCAGATCCACTTTATGTGGGTTTAAATAACGGATCGAAAGGCCGTTGAACGCGACGGTCAACCCACGCCGACTGGTGATCGGGCCTTTTACTAGAGAAAGTGGTCTTGCTATTCGTTAGGGATTGGAGAACCAAAGATCAAACGATTTTGGTCTAGATCTTCAATGACGAAGTCTCGGAGTTCGTAATTTGGTCCATCGGTAATGTGACGGACAATCGTTGCCCCCCTTTCGTTAAATTCTTTGAAGAGTGGGTCCACGTCGTCAACGTAAATATAAACGTCCGACTCAATGCGCTCCCTATCGTCTGGGTAGAGCTCCCGGCGTCTAATTTGGATATGAAGATCAATGTTATCCCTGGTGATGATCGCGTAGACGCCAGAGTTCTCGTGGTCCTCGGGTCTGAAAATACCGTTAGGATTCTGGAAACCTAGTCGCTCGCAGTAATACTCGACCGAGTTGGCGACGTTTTTAGATCCTAGAACCGGGGCGATTGACCAAACCATCGGTCATCCTTTCAGTATTAGCGCCAATCCAGCCTACGATATCGTTCGCATTTTCTGTAGCGGATTACATCTCTCGCGTCCGAGTGGATCACCCATCCGCACTGATCGTTCCGAGTTTGGAGCACGCTTGATAAAGTTCTGATCATCCCGAATGCTCCCCCCGTACGATGCATTGACGAAAA
>CAJWCW010000219.1 GCA_913030615.1 uncultured Gammaproteobacteria bacterium
GGTCCATTGCACGGCGTCCCCATGACCATCAAGGAGTCCTACGTCATTGCCGACACGCCGACCACTTGGGGCCTTGAAGATTTCCGCAACAATAAGCCGACAAAAGATGGACTCGCGGTACAACGGTTCAAATCCGCCGGCGCACATTTTCTTGGTAAGACCAATGTACCGGTGAGTCTTGCCGATTTTCAAAGTTACAACCCCATCTACGGGACAACGGGGAATCCTTGGGATCCAACACGCACACCGGGAGGCTCATCGGGTGGCAGTGCGGCCGCGCTAGCCGCCGGGTTCAGCGCCCTGGAAGCCGGCTCCGATATCGGCAGCTCCATTCGAAACCCTGCCCATTTTTGCGGCGTCTATGGCCACAAACCCACGTGGGGAATCATCCCCATGCAAGGGCACGAACTCGCTGAAAATACCCCCGAACCGGATCTCGCGGTCTGCGGACCACTCGCGCGCAGCGCCGAGGACCTGGCGACCGCGTTGGACATTATGGCCGGACCCGTGCAACGGGAAGCGGTCGGCTGGACGTTAAATCTACCACCGTCCGACATCACGTCGCTCAAAGACGTGCGAGTCGCGCTATGGCCGAGCGACGACCTTGCACCCGTCTCGGCGGAAACCCAGTCGCGAGTGGCCATGGTAGGTGAGGCTGTTGAACGGTTAGGCGGAAGAGTGTCCGAAACCGCTAGGCCCAATTTCGATATCAAGCGTGCTCACATCGCCTACCAAAGCCTGCTCACTTCGGTCATGTCGGCCGGTATGGCCGATGACGAATATGCTCGTGCGCGCGACTTCGCCGATTCTTTGGATCCAAGCGACATGTCACGCGCCGCGGTGGAATACCGTGCCCGCGTGCTTCCTCATGGTCATTGGTTACGTCACAACGTTGTCCGAGAACGATTGAGGTATGCGTGGGTCGACTTTTTTCAGGATTGGGACATCCTCGTTTGTCCCCAAATGGCGGTTCCTGCGTTTCCTCACGACCATCGACCATTCGGCGAACGCACTATTGATGTCGATGGCAACGAACAAGACTATTTTACCCAGCTATTCTGGGCAGGATTGATCACCAACCCCTATTTACCGAGCACTGTGTTTCCTACCGGACCTTCGAAGGACGGTTTACCCATCGGCCTCCAAGCAGCAAGCGCTCCGTATCGTGATCATCGAACCATCGCCTTTGCGCGACTGATCGGCGAAGAGATCGGCGGGTTCGTTGCGCCGCCGTCTTTCGCCAAGTCGACCTGAATCGCCGAACACGTGCACTTTCTCATCAGCATGGGTGTCCGATAAGGGGCCGACGGGTGTCGAAGCGTCTGGAATCGTCATGAACGAAGCACCCCATTCGATCGACAGCAAAGAACCGCAACGCGAACGCCGCTACGTATTGGCTGTCCTTGTGCTGGTGTTCGCGTCCAGTCACGTCGACCGCCAAATCATGGGGATTCTCGGTCAGCCCATCAAAGAATCGTTAGCGCTGACCGACACCCAGCTCGGACTCATGACCGGGTTAATGTTCGCATTGTTCTATG
Organism: uncultured Gammaproteobacteria bacterium; assembly: GCA_913030615.1. Lineage (GTDB taxonomy): Bacteria > Pseudomonadota > Gammaproteobacteria > Pseudomonadales > Azotimanducaceae > UBA11889. The sequence goes on from CAJWCW010000219.1 coordinate 1,539, forward strand.
CAACCCTTGGTATGCCCATGGCGATGTGGGCAGATCGAGGCAACCGTCGAAACATCATCGCACTATCGATTTCACTGTGGAGTGCAGCCACTGCCATCTGCGGGGCCGCGTCAAACTACGGTCAGCTGCTTATCGCCAGGGTCTTCGTTGGTGTGGGAGAAGCGGGGTCGAACCCACCGTCACATTCGATTATCGCCGACCTATACGAACCCGAAGTTCGCACCACCGCGATGGCTATTTTCGCGACCGGGGTGAACTTCGGCATATTGATCGGTTTCCTGCTGGGCGGCTGGGTTAACGAATGGATCGGCTGGCGCTGGGCGTTCGTGATCGCGGGCCTTCCGGGATTGATATTGGGTCTGATCGTACGGTTCACGGTACGCGAACCGGTCCGCGGCCAATCCGACCCAGGTGCGCTCGTAAAGCGTGCGCCGCCCTTTGCTGTCGTCATTCGGACCATGGTGAAGAAGCCAGTGGTATTGCACTTCGTGCTAGGCAGCGCGTTGGCTAGTTTCGTCGGATACGCGGTAGTGCTATGGATTCCAGTCTATTTCGTACGTATTCACGAAGTTGGCACCGGCATGACAGGGACGTGGCTCGCGCTGCTCATTGGTGGAGGGGGCGCACTGGGAACGTTTCTTGGTGGGTACTTCGCCGATCGCCTGAGCATCCGTTACGGTCCCCGATGGCGATCTTGGGTCGTTGCCATCGCGATCGTCGCCGCCCTTCCGTTTAGCCTGGTGACATACTTTAGCGACTCGGCATTCCGAGGTTTTATCGCGTTCGTGGTTCCAGCGATTCTCGGTGGTGTATTTATCGGCCCCACCTTTGCCATGGTGCAATCACAAATGCCGATTGAAATGCGATCCGTCGCGGCCTCACTCAACCTATTCGTCGGCAACATCATTGGCCTAGGCCTTGGTCCCTACGCGGTTGGAGCAATCAGCGACGTCCTGCGACCAACCTACGGCGGGAATAGCCTCCGTTACGCGTTGAGTGCCTTGGCCATTGTCTCGATTTGGAGCGCTCTACATTTTTTTCTCGGTGGCAGGCAAATTCGTGATGAAGCCTCGCTAATAGCACCAGGGACGCCAACGAAGCCGCCGACAATCGAATGAGGTTAGACTCAACAACTGATTTAGATATGGATGTCTTGCGGCTTTAGTCTGCAGAACAGTAACAATCGTAATAAGGCAGTAATTCGTGGCAACTAAAGCAAAATTTTCCCAACTCCTTGCATACGGGGTTGGGCAAATCCCGATCTCGATCAAGGGCTACTTGTTCGGGGCACCGATCATTTATTTCTACAATGACGTGCTTGGGCTCGAAGCTTGGTGGGCTTCGCTTGCGCTCGCGATTGCCATGGTCGTCGACGGGTTTACCGATCCCATCCTCGGCTACCTTTCCGATTACACCAAATCCCGATGGGGCCGACGTCACCCGTACATATTCTTAAGCATCATCCCATCAGCTCTTTTTTTCTTCTTGTTGTTGACCGTCGATCAGAGCGAATCTCAGTTAGCGTTGTTCGTCCAATTACTGACGCTCACTATCGGCGTTCGCGTCGCTTGGACCTTTTACCAAGTTCCGCGCGAAGCGCTGGGTGCGGAAATCAGCAAGGATTACGAACAACGTAATCAACTCCACGGTTTCAACAGCATGTTTGGCTGGAT
>CAJWCW010000220.1 GCA_913030615.1 uncultured Gammaproteobacteria bacterium
GACCTCATGGCGAAGCCAAGGCCTCAATATTTCTATCGACGACCTCAACCATGGCGATTTGCCACGTTGGCTCAACGCCATTGATTTACTTCCCAACAGCGCAACAACGCACGTATCCCTTGGAAGCGTAGTGACCATCGGGGACCCTCGGGAAATCGACGATAACGACGTTTTCGATCGATGCATCCAAACCCTTGCACCCTGGCGAAAGGGCCCCTTTCGACTGTTCGGCCGGCCAATCAACAGCGAATGGCGATCCGATCTCAAATGGGAACGCATCCGATCAAATGTCGACCTCCGAGGCCGCTCCGTTCTCGACGTAGGCTGCGGTAACGGCTATTACGGGTGGCGTATGCTCGAAGCGGGCGCTTCGTCGGTGACCGGTATCGACTCATCCCTTCTTTTTGTGCTTCAGCACGCACTATTTGCTCAATACATCGGTAATCAACAAGCGATCCTGCCCATTCGACTGAACGACTTCAGCGTGCAGGAGCCCTACGACGTCGTTTTCTCCATGGGCGTCCTCTATCACCAAAGAAATCCTGCCGCCCACCTTGACGCACTCTCCAAACTGCTGACACCCAACGGCACCTTGGTCCTAGAAACGCTCATCTATCCGACCAAACTCGCCCCGGACCAACGTTATGCGCGAATGAAGCATGTCCAAATCCCTTCCATCGAAGATCTCTACCGTGACCTGGAGGCATTGGGGTTCAACGATGTCGACGTTAAGAACGTCTCGCTGACTCGAACAACAGAGCAACGAAGTACCGCCAACATGCCATTTGAATCATTGGCCGAGGCACTCTCCGGTCAGAACGCGCTTGAGACCATCGAGGGGCACCGCTCCCCGGTTCGAGCTGTGATCATCGCCTCTTGAAGCTAAACGGATTCGACGCTCGGTTGACTATTCAAATTCGTTACCCACACTAAGAGCTTTAGCAAGACAACTATCGAGGCAGTCACGTTGCCGATGAACGGATCACGCAAAAAGGTTATCGAACGAGAGCGACTCGACCAGATCGGCCTTCCGGCATGATTTTTTCATTTCGTTTCCGAGGAAAAAACCAACAGATACTGGCGTTGTATCAAAGCTTTTTGGATCATCCGAACCAAGGCCTGCACCCTAAAGAACTTTCCCGCATGACCGGGATCCCCATGCTCGACGTTGTTGCCAGAATGGACAAGATCCCGGAGCTATTCGTCAAACTTCCGGGACGACGCGACGGTCTCACGCGTTATCGACTGACAACCACGGCCGCGGCCCGCACAGTCATCGAAATCGAGCATTTGGTCGAACAGCAAGTACGTAGAGAATCTTGGCTCTACTACGCATTCATCGCGATGATCTTGCTTGTCTTTTTAATAGCCGTGATGGCGATCGCACCCGCGATCTAGGAGCGCACTATGCCCGAACTACTCACGAGTGAACTCGCCCGCTTGCGTGACGACGTCGTCAATCTTGGAAACGATGTGCTATTACCGATGCTCGCCGACAGTTCCCTGGAAGCTTCTGATCGTCATCGCTCGATTGTCGAGTCATCCAAAAAGCTCGGCCTCTTTGGTATGACACAACCGAAAGAATTTGGGGGAAGTGCTGCCTCTCTTCTCGAACTCACCGTCGTACGCGACACACTAGGGTCACTGAATCTTTCACACTTGCCGGGTATTTTCGGTCCCGGTCCCGGCGTTCTTGTCGGTGTCGAAGAACCGCTGAAAAGTGATTACCTTGCTCCCGTGCTCGCAGGAGAGAAACGCGGCGCGTTTGGATTTACGGAACCGGACGCTGCTGAACGCGCCACATGGGCAACCCTAGAAAAGGGCGAGCTTCGGATCAACGGTCAGAAATCTTATGTAACGGGAGGCGCAGACGCCGATTTCGTCAATACGTTGGTAGAAATTGAAGGCCACGGTCCAGCCATGGTCTTGATCGATACGTCGTTCAATGGCGTCGTGATCAAGAATACATTTGGGTCCGTCGACGGAACGAACCACGCGTACATCGAATTTCACGACGTCGTCGTCCCGGAAACGCATATCATCGGCAAGCCCGGCGAGGGCATGCCACGCGCATTAGGCCAAATCGGTAACACCCGTCTAGCCTTCGCCGCTGATAGCGTCGGTCTCTCGCGTTGGGTCATTGATTTCGTGGAAAAGCATCTCGCAGCGCCTCACCGAAGTGGGAAGCCTCTGAGTTCACGAGAGGGCATCCGAATGCGTTACGCGGACATGCGAATCAAAGCGTTCGCCGCACGAAGCATGGTGTATCGAACCGCCAGACTTGGCGACACCGGCGAAAACATCGTCAACGAGGGTATCGCATGTAAAGTCTTTGCAACGGAAGCAATTGGCGACATCGTTGATTGGGGTATCCAACTGGTCGGCGGAATTGCGCTACGGTCAGGCCATCCGCTTGAGGCACTCTATCGACGCGTTCGCGCACTGAGACTCGCGGAAGGCGCGAGCGACGTGTTACGTCTCAACCTTGCCCGCGGCCGCTTCGAGCTCGACAAAGGCCGATTGTGACCATTTCAAGGACTAATATCTCGGTCGAATTTCCGGATGTAGGGTCGAACCCGTGCAATTCGTCGTCGGGGCGGCGAGAGCTTCATCCACCCAGAAGCCGTTAGCGCCGAAACTGTCGCTAGTCGATCGGCTGGGGCCGGTCTGATTTCAGTCCGTGCCGCTCCCGATTCTCTTCTTTCTGCGACGGAGACTTCCGTATCAAGACGAACGTTGCACCCGTACCCCCGTCACGACGAGGCGCACTGTGGAATCCAATCACATCTGCCAATTGCACCAGCCAGTGTGCCACGTAACTTTTTAGCTTCGCAGGATCGTCACTCCTGTCACCGCGACCGTGGACAATGACGACGGAGCGAAAACCGTTCCGGCTACTTGACCTTATAAATCGAAATACATCATCGCGTGCTTCCTTTACCGTGCGTTGGTGTAAATCGAGTGTCGCCTCAATCGGGTATTTTCCTTGAGCTAGGCGCCGAAACACGCGCGGTTGAACGCCGTCTTTTTTCCACGCGAGGACGTCAAAAGGATTCACTCGCTCGATTTCGCC
>CAJWCW010000221.1 GCA_913030615.1 uncultured Gammaproteobacteria bacterium
GGCGTTGAAGTGGTCGCGGTCGATCGATACGCCAACGCGCCGGGCATGCAAGTAGCCCATCGGAGTCACGTGATCAATATGTTGGACGCTGATGCGCTGCGTCAGGTTATTTATGACGAAAAACCCGATCTCATCGTTCCGGAGATAGAAGCAATAGCGACGGCGACACTTGTCGAGCTCGAAGCTGAAGGATTCCGGGTCATTCCGACGGCTAACGCAGCGCGATTGACGATGAACAGGGAAGGCATCAGACGTCTTGCGGCCGAATCTCTCGGTATTCAGACCTCGCCCTATGTATTTGCTGCGACCGAAGAAGAGTACCTGGCAGCTGTCAACGAAATTGGGACGCCATGTATCGTTAAGCCGGTCATGAGTTCTTCGGGCAAGGGACAGTCTACGGTTGCTAATCCAGCGGAGGCTCTTGCCAGTTGGACGTATGCGCAAGAAGGTGCTCGTGGCGGCGCAGATAAGGTGATTGTCGAAGGGTTCGTAGATTTCGATTACGAAATCACGCTACTAACGGTGCAACACGTTGATGGTGTTGCCTTTTGCGAGCCGATTGGGCACCGGCAGGAAGGTGGTGATTACCAAGAATCATGGCAACCGCAACCGATGAGCCTTTCCGCACGCGCAGAATGCGAGCGGATCGCTGCTCTAGTCACTGGCGAGCTGGGCGGCCATGGAATCTTTGGCGTGGAGTTTTTTATCGAAGGTGACGAAGTTTGGTTTAGCGAAGTCAGTCCAAGGCCCCACGATACCGGCATGGTGACATTGATCAGTCAGGATCTGTCGGAGTTTGCCCTTCACGTTCGGGCGATTCTTGGCATGCCAGTGCCCGTGATCAGGCAGAGAGGGCCGGCCGCTTCCGCCGTCATTATTGCTGAAGGAGATTCCTCCAGTATCATCTTTGGAAACTTGGAGCGTGCGTTAACGGAGCCTGATACCCAGCTTCGGCTCTTCGGTAAGCCTGAAGTGCTCGGAGAACGTCGAATGGGTGTTGGTCTGGCGCTCGGTGGCGACCTGGAAGAAGCTCGAGCCAAAGCTTTAACCGTTGCACAAGCGGTCTCTGTCGAGCTCGAATAAATAGCTACGTCTAGCGCCAGCTGACGGTCTACCAGATCCGAACTATTGGCGTTCGGTTACCCCTGGGCTTATAGTTCGCGCTCCTGTGAGGCGCGCTTTGTGGCGATTGATAAAACATCCCTAAGGTCCTGTAGATCGCAGATTCGGTTAGTGGTGCGGAATTTGGCGGACCCGCATGCGTGCCATGTGCTCAAGAAAGTATTGTCTGGTCTATTTGCTCTGCGACTGCCGGCGTAGCCGGCAACCATCTTTGAACAGGGCCGTAAATGCCCGACTTAACGAACCCCTCAATGACAAAACTGGCTAGAGATATCCGATGAACGAGCAGGAGCAATCAGGAAGTCGCCGCGGTGCGATGCCGTTTCATAAATACAGACCTTTCGAACCCATCGAACTGACGGAACGTCGGTGGCCTGATCACACTCTGAATAAAGCTCCACGCTGGTGCAGCGTTGATTTGAGGGATGGCAACCAAGCCCTTATCGATCCAATGAATGTTGATGAGAAGCTGCGCATGTACGAATTGCTGCTTGAGCTTGGCTTCATCGAAGTTGAGGTTGGATTTCCAGCTGCGTCTCAACCAGATTTTGATTTCATTCGAAAGATCATTGATGGCGGAATGGTACCCGAGAACGTGACCATTCAAGTCCTGTGTCAGGCGAGACGCGAATTGATCGATCGAACGGTAGAGGCTTTAGCGGATGCGCCAAACGCAATATTCCATTTGTACAACTCGACATCGGAGTTACAACGGCGGGTTGTTTTCGACATGGATCGCCCAGGTATTGTCGATCTGGCGGTTCAGGGAACGTGTCTTGTTAAAGAAGGCTTACAACAACTGGATGGTACAAACGTTACGTTTGAATATTCTCCGGAGAGCTTTACGGGTACTGAACTCGATTTTGCCATTGAAATTTGCGATGCAGTCGTTGACGCATGGGGTGGAACGAGCGAAGACAAAGTCATCATCAATCTGCCGTCGACCGTGGAAATGGCGACCCCGAACATATACGCCGATCAAATAGAGTACTTCTGTCGAAATTTTCGACAGCGCGAATCGTCCGTTATCAGTTTGCATACCCACAATGATCGTGGCACTGGGGTTGCCGCTACTGAGCTTGCCTTGATGGCGGGCGCGGAGAGAGTTGAAGGGACATTGTTCGGGAACGGTGAGCGAACAGGGAATTGTGACATTGTCACGGTTGCCATGAACTTATTTTCGCAAGGCGTCGATCCTGAACTCGACTTGCGAGACATGCCGAATATCCGATCTACGGTTGAAGAAATTAACAAGCTTCCGGTCCACGAACGCCATCCGTACGCCGGGGATCTTGTATTCACAGCGTTTTCGGGGTCGCACCAAGATGCAATCAAGAAAGGGATGGCGAGGTTGGGCTCGGGTCATTGGGAGGTCCCCTACCTGCCGATAGACCCGTCGGATGTCGGTTCCTCGTACAAGGAAACGGTGCGAGTGAACAGTCAATCGGGCAAGGGCGGTGTCGGATTTGTACTTGAGCATCATTTTGGCATCGTCCTGCCGAGGGCAATGTTGGTTGAGTTTTCTAGCATGGTGCAGATTCTTACTGAGTCGCTTAAACGCGAAGTAACCCCAGATGAAATTCGGGCGTCGCTCCTCAAAGAATACGTTGTTGAGAGTGGACCGTACCGACTGATTGATTACGATTTGCGGCGCGGTGACGGGGAATCGCAGAGATGCGAGGCGAAGATTGAGGTCTCCGAAAATACGGTGTTGATATCGGGTGACGGTTCGGGGCCGATTGAAGCGTTTGTTAATGGGATGGTGGAGACGCTTAACGAGCCATTGAACATCGTCGATTACCATGAGCACGCATTGACATCGGGTAACGATTCGGTAGGAAAGGATGCCGCCGCGATCTGTCTACTCGCAATTGATAACGGATCCGACCGGTGCTACGGCGTTGGATTAAGCCAAAACACTATTACCGCTTCGCTACA
>CAJWCW010000222.1 GCA_913030615.1 uncultured Gammaproteobacteria bacterium
TCGGCATAGAGGATCGCCCGCCCGTTTACATTCCGTGCCGCACGACCGATCGTTTGGATCAGCGAGCGTTCTGACCTTAAAAACCCTTCTTTGTCCGCATCGAGAATGGCCACCAGCGAAACCTCAGGCATATCCAAACCTTCTCGCAGGAGATTGATACCAACCAATACATCAAACTCGCCGAGCCTCAAGTCGCGGATAATCTCCATCCGTTCGACAGTCTCAATATCCGAATGCAAATATCTAACTCGAACACCGTGTTCGTCTAAGTATTCGGTTAAATCCTCTGCCATACGCTTCGTTAAAGTGGTAACTAGCACGCGCTCACCCGCATCCACGGTGATACGAATTTCCTCGAAGAGATCATCAACTTGCGACGTCGCAGGCCGTATCAAAACCGGCGGATCCACAAGTCCCGTCGGCCGAACTACTTGTTCAACAATGCCTCCCGCATGCTCAGCCTCGTACGGCCCCGGCGTCGCTGAAACAAAAATCATTTGCGGTGCGAGACCTTCCCATTCGTCAAACCGTAGCGGTCGATTGTCGAGCGCGGACGGCAGTCGAAAGCCGTATTCAACCAGTGTTTCCTTTCGTGAGCGGTCACCCTTGTACATACCTCCAAGCTGGGGCACCGTTACGTGAGACTCATCAATAATGAGAAGTGCATCAGCCGGAAGATAATCGAATAGCGTAGGCGGCGGTTCACCCTCTTTTCGCCCAGACAGATAGCGAGAATAATTCTCGATGCCGCTGCAGTAACCCAGCTCTTTGATCATTTCGAGATCAAAACGAGTCCGTTGTTCGAGACGTTGCGCTTCCACGAGTTTATCGTTCGACTTGAGCAGGACGAGCCGCTCTTTCAGCTCCTCTCTGATTTCGTCCAAAACGCTCAGGATCTTCTCACGCGGCGTGACGTAATGAGTTTTCGGAAAGACTGTATAACGAGGCACACGATTCGAAACCTCTCCCGTCAGCGGATCAAATGTCGACAGCTTTTCGATCTCATCGTCGAAGAGTTCGATTCGAACCCCTTCGCGTTCAGACTCAGCTGGAAAAATATCGATGACGTCACCACGTACGCGATAGGTACCGCGCTCGAACGCCATATCATTTCGGGTGTATTGCAGTTCTGCCAATCGCATGAGGATGTAACGCTGATCAACGCGATCGCCACGATCCAAGTGCAAAACCATTTGTAAATACGATTGCGGATCGCCGAGTCCATATATGGCCGAAACAGATGCAACAATGATTGTGTCTCGACGTTCGAGGAGTGCTTTAGTCGCCGATAAGCGCATCTGTTCGATATGCGCATTGATGGAAGCATCCTTCTCGATATAGGTATCGGAGGAAGGCACATAGGCTTCGGGTTGGTAGTAATCGTAATACGAAACGAAATACTCCACCGCGTTCTCTGGGAAAAACTCTCTAAATTCACCGTACAGCTGGGCTGCAAGCGTCTTGTTAGGCGCGAGGACTAACGTTGGACGCTGGACCTTCTCGATGACGTTCGCGATCGTGAACGTTTTCCCTGAACCCGTGACTCCAAGTAACGTCTGTTGCGCGAGCCCACTATCGAGTCCTTCAAATAGTCCAGCAATCGCCTCGGCTTGATCGCCAGCTGGGTCATAATTGGCAACGACTTTCAAATCAGTGACCGCTTGCATAGAAGGCAGTCTAGAATGCGAATGCGACTCACACCAGCCACAACGCACCGTTCGATTACCCACGAGGTAATCAAGGGCACCGTGCGCCATTCATGCTGTACGGCACATCGCGTTATGCTCGGACCATGAGCGACGATCCGTATACGATTAAACCGGGGACGACTAAACAGCCGCCGACCACGTGGATCGGCAGATTTAAGTATTTAGGACCTGGCATTGTCGTCTCCGGCTCAATCGTCGGATCCGGAGAGATCCTGCTAACGGCTGGCCTGGGCGCCGCCGCAGGATTCACGCTTTTGTGGTGGGTTTTATTTTCTTGCTGGGTTAAATCTCTAATACAGGCGGAACTCGCCCGTTACGTTGTCACCAGTGGTGATACTTACCTTCGGGCACTCAATCGACTACCTGGGAAAATACAGGGTCCTAACGGTCCCATTTCCTGGCCGATATGGTTGGGTCTCATCGGTTTCGTACCCGGAATACTAACGTCCGGTGGAATTATCGGCGGCGCCGGCCAAGCGCTGGGCCTCATGCTGCCCGTCGTCGACGGTGCATGGGCCACGGTGATTGCAGCCCTCATCGTCATGGCAATCTTAGGCAGCGGTGACTATGGCCGATTCGAAAAAGTCATGCTGGCGATGGTTCTGAGTTTCTCCTTCGCGACCATTGTCTCCGCTTTGCTGATGCAGTCGACAGATTTTGCGGCGACGCCCGCGAACATTATGGATGGACTCCGATTTGAAGGTCTTACCGAACATTGGGTCCTCGCAATTGGCATGTATGGAGCCACCGGCGTCGCCGCCAGCGAAATATCCGCGTACACCTACTGGTGCGTCGAGAAGGGGTATCCGAGTTACGTAGGCAGCGAGCGCGACGACCCTCAATGGCTCGATCGCGCAAAGGGATGGATACGCGTCGTGCAAACCGACGTGTGGGTGACCCTCGTCATTCTGACGTTTGCGACCTTATCGTTTTACTTCTTGGGGGCGGGCGTCTTGAACCGACTCGGCGAACTTCCCTCCGGTACCGACACCATCACCGTGCTCTCGAATATGTTTACGGCGACGCTCGGACCCTGGGCATTTTGGCTATTTATCTTCGGTGCATTCTGCATTCTGTTCTCAACGACACTGTCGGGGATTGGAGCCGGATCCCGGTCTTTCCCAGATCTCATGGTGACGTTCGGCTTTATTGACCGCCAAAACCTCGCGAGGCGAAAGAAATGGACCCGCGGTTATATCGTTGCGATGCCCGTCATCAGCATGCTGATTTACGTGCTCTACCAAGAACCCATCACGTTGGTGATTTTCGGCGCTACCTTCGGCGCGTTTATGCTTCCGGTTCAGAGTTTCATGACTCTGTATCTACAGGCCAAACAAATGGATCAGCGTA
>CAJWCW010000223.1 GCA_913030615.1 uncultured Gammaproteobacteria bacterium
ACGGGGCGTACTCAACGGCGACACCCACCATTCGTTCAGCGTATACCGTCATGTCTTCAGCTTGCGATTGACTCATTTATTGCCATCCCTTATGTGGATGTACCGTCACGAATCTCCGTAACCCTAAGGCGATGATGACGACTTCACAAGAAGCGCACGCCAAACGAGTCAGCCGCGTAGACTAGGGTTCTTTGAGCTGCGTTTTCGATATGCGTTCAAGCAGTCGAAGACGAAGTTCATCTTCCACCGCACCGTGCTCTACTAATCCCGCTAAGTTACTCGTCTCTTCAGGATCGTTATCGAGATCGAACAAGAGATACGTCTCACCCTCCCTGTTCACGGCCATTTTCCATTGATCCGCCATCAACATGAATTCGCCTCGAAATTCCGACAGAACGTCCGCTCGGTGGGGTGTGTCATTTAGTTCCCCCCTTATCGCGGGAATCAACGACCGTCCGAACTGCCGGTGTTCGAGCTCTCCACCCGCAAGATCGACAAGCGTCGGACCCAGGTCCATGTTCTCAACCAAATCATCGTTTTCGACACCGCCTCCCGCCACCAAAGTCTCCGGCGTACGTACAATCATTGGCACACGCAATGCTCCATTCAAAAAATTCATCTTATAGATGAGGCCCCAATCGCCATTCATTTCGCCGTGGTCGGACGTGAACGCGATGACGGTATTCGAGAGCTCGCCTCGTTCTTCGATGGTATCGAGGATCTCACCAATCTGATCGTCGATAAGACTCACGTTGCCTGCGTAATTCGCTCGCATGTCTTCAGCATCGGTTGATTCGAGTTTCGGAGTATTCCGTTCCATGTGAAAGTCCAACCAGCCTTGAGGTCGCGGATGATCGTCTTCGGGCCGGATCACCGGTTTTGGCATTGCACTTGGCTCGTACATGCTCGCGTAGGGCTCGGGTGTATCCCAGGGCTCATGGGGGCCGCCAAAGCTGACCCAACAAAACCAAGGCTCGTCGCGGTTATACGATTCGAGATAGCGTTTGGCTTGTTGAGCTACGTAAACATCGGCGTATTCGTCAAGCGGTAGCGTCGACGGTCTTACAACATGAGGTTTGTTCGCAAACCGTTCCTCAAAGTCTGCGCGGTATCCTTCGAGCAGACCACGATCAGACCACCTCGCCGTCATATGACTCATGACCACAGCACTGGCGCGGGGTCCACCAATTTCGTCCACATCGTCAAGCCCATACGCGTGTAGCAAGTGTTCTTTGTCACGCAAATCGCCTTGATGAGGGTGCAAATGTGTTTTACCGAACAAACTGGTTCGGTAACCACAATCCCGAACCACCCGCATCCAACTCGGACCATCGGGCGGTAACGTGTAATCAACGTTGCTCCATACCGAATTGTTATGCGGATAGCGGCCAGTCGCGAGTGTCACCCTCGCAGGTATACATATCGGCGTCGTGGTAATGCAGCGTGTAAAACGCACACCTTCTGCAGCGATTCGATCCAAGTTCGGTGTTCTTACCCAATCGCCGCTGCAACCCATTGCGTCCCAGCGCTGTTGGTCCGTCATGAGGAACAAGATGTTGGGCTCAGCCATTGGTACTCACCTCGTTCGAATAAAATACGTCCGTCATGCGCATTGGAACTGGCAATAGTGTCGCCTCAGGTTGCCTGCTCAGCATCAATGTACGTCGGCACGGCTTCATCGGCGAAAAACGTGTCTATCTCCTCTCGCTCAGATGCTGTTAGCCGCCAGTCCGCGGCCGCCACGTTCTCCACGAGTTCTTGTTCATTACGCATACCCACGAGGCCGACTGTCACGGCCTCCTGCCCCAGGAGCCAGGCAATCGCCAACTGCGGTACCGAACGACCATGATCGGCGGCGAAGGCTCGTAATCGTTCAACCACACGAAGTTCTTTCTCGAAGTGTTCCTTTTCAAAAAGCGGAAGTCCAAACGCTTTACCGCTGCTGCGCCAATCCCAATCGACAAACTCCGTTTCAGGAGACATTGCTCCAGTAAGAAGACCAAAACCCAGACTTCCATACGCCATGTAACCAATACCCTCCCGTTGACAATACGGAAGGACCTCGGCCTCCATGCGCCGGTCGAACATGTGATAACCGACCTGATTCGCCGTCAACGTTCCGTGGGACTGGCACGCGGCCATCATCTCGACGTTGTAATTCGAAACACCGTAATGACGAATCTTGCCGGCCTGCTTGAGCGATTCCAACGCTCCCACCGTCTCCTCATGCGGAGTCTTATGATCAGGCCAGTGAATCAGCATCAAATCCACATAATCGCTGCGCAGCCGACGCAGGCATGCTTCAGTATGTTCGATAACACTATCGGCGGAAGCATCTCGACCGGCAACGGCAGCGTTGCCCTGGCGATCCGCATCATCGTGATAGGTAAAGCCCACCTTGGTAACCAACACAATATCTTTTCGACGCTCTCCCAGACCGCGTGCAAGTAACTCTTCCGAAGTGAAGGGCCCATACACTTCCGCCGTATCAAACAACGTGATGCCGTGGTCAACTGCCATTTCGACGGCGCGCACGGCTTGTTTGATGTCGATGTCACCGTACTGAGTTGTCCCCATCTCCCACGTGCCGAAGCCGACGGCCGATGACTGCAAATCCGTGTTGCCAAATTTCCGCTGTTCCATTCCAAGCTCTCTCGTTTATTCTCTGGGTCGGCAATCGCATGGCCGTTTCGACAACCATACGTTTCGACACGCTAATTCACAAAACTCCGAGCAGTGTACGTATCGATCCGGACAAAAGATGAGCCGCCAACAAAAGAGAGGGAAGGACATGAGTGATCTCGCATTTCAATCAGCCACCAACTTGGCGAAAGGTATTCAAAAGAAGACGTTCAGCTCACTCGAGCTCACGGAACTCTATATCGATCGAATCGAACAACATGATGGAGAAATCAATGCGGTCGTGGTGCGTATATTCGATCGGGCTCTTGACGACGCCCGCAACGCCGACGCCGCGCTGGCTCGAGGCGAGAATCTAGGTCCATTGCACGGCGTCCCCATGACCATCAAGGAGTCCTACGTCATTGCCGACA
>CAJWCW010000224.1 GCA_913030615.1 uncultured Gammaproteobacteria bacterium
TTCCACAACGCGATGTTGCCTTCGATCGTCCCGTACAACCGACTCGGCAGTTTATCCGGACTCGCGCTTAGTCTCGGCAACGGCGGAACGCTGATCATCTTAGTCGCCATGTTGTACGCGTTTGCCCTTCCCGCCCAACCAATCATCGATTGGGGCTGGCTTCCGGAGAAGGTCCTATTTGGGCTCGACGTATCGAGCCACGAACACGATCGCATATCGGCACCTATCAGTGCTGTCTGGTTGTTCCTGTTCTCGTTGCCACTGTTCCTCTTCACCCCCGATCAGGCTGGAACAGGGATCACGGCACGAGCTGCAATCCGCCAAGGCATGGCAGATGTCTGGTTAACCATTCGTCGTTTGCGTGATTATCGTAACGTCGGACTTTACCTCTTCGCGCGTATGCTCTTTAACGATGGCAAAGTCGCCATCATGACGTTCGGCATTATTTATGCATCCGGCGTCTTTGACTGGGGGTTGGCGGAAAGATTACTGCTCGCAGTATTTCTTACTGTCTTCGCGATCATCGGCGGTCTCGTCGGAGGCTGGCTTGACGACATCGTCGGGTCGAAAAAGGCACTGCTGGTCACTATTGGCGGTAATTGCGTGGCACTTTTCATCGCAGTATCGATTACGCCAACCACACTGCTCTTCATTCCCGTCGAAGGTATGGATGCGCCGGTGTGGGATTTCGCTTTCTTTCGAACGCTGCCCGAAATCCTCTACGTACTGGTCTCCGTGCTATTTGCACTGTTCATCACCTCCGCGTACGCGAACAGTCGCACCATGTTGGCAAGAATCGCCCCAGAGGCCGAAATGACTAAATTTTTCGGGCTGTACGCGCTTTCCGGGCAGGTCACGACATTCATTGCACCTCTGATGGTCGCTTTTTTTACTCGGTTCTATGGAAATCAAGCCGGGTTCGGCTCGGTGTTAATTCTACTCATCGCAGGATTTCTTCTAATGTTTTGGGTCAAGGAGACACGAGAAAGTTCGTGACGGATTAGGGAACAATCCACCCAAGCATCAGATCAAACTGTATCAACGCGCAAGCACCTTCAACGTGGGTTTGAATGATTGCTGAAACCGTACGCGCGTAAAACCCTGTCGCCGCATTACACGTTCAATCGAACGGCGCGTGAAATACAAAAGATGTTCGGGCGGGCGGATAAAGTCCGCGGCATAGGGATCACGGCGGATCGATCGGTGGCCAAGATCAGGCGTCGTAATGAAAACGAGTCCATTTTCGGCGACAAGCTTCAGTATTGCCTGCAAAAAGACCGCGACGTCGGGCAGGTGCTCAATGACTTCGCTGCAGTAAACAACATCGTACTGTCGACCCGAAGCCGCTACAGCTTCGACTGAACAGTGTTCGAACCTGCAATCTGAGAAGAGCGATCGCGCTTCGTCAATCGCCACTGCATCGATATCGATTCCCAGGGCTTCAAACCCACATTGTCTAGCGGCTTCGACCGCAAAGCCAACGTTGCAACCGACATCTATGAAGCGCAATCCAGCCACGCGCCTTTTGACACGACGAATGCGCCGTCGGGCACGACGCACCTTAGAGTCAAGCTTCCGACGGTATTGACCAGTTTTATAGTACTCACGGTAGAACTCACTCAGCTCAGCCGCGGTCGGCATGGGGTCAACGAACGTTAATTCGCACATCTCGCACGTATACAAAGAAAACCCGTCTTTATGTCCAAAGGGGCGACCGGGGCCAGCAGCGCAGGATGGGCACGTACTCATCAACGACCTGTCCGCAACCTCAGCAACGCATCGGGCCGAAACGGAACTCGAACGCGTATACGTACGGGTACCCATCGATCACGGTGCAGTCCAAGCCAAACATCCAGACGACGCTGTTCCGCCTTGCCGTAGTTGAAGCGATACCGACATAGCTTGGTACTTCCACGAAAGTGGGTTTTGCCCTGACTAACGAATGTCTGCCGGCTTGCCGTACGCACGACTTCATACGCGTCTTCGCCGTCGTGGACCCATGCCGCGTCAAAGCAATGGTCTGTAAGAAACAGTACGGACATCAAGTCTGAACCCCTAGGGTACTGGACTTCTCGGGATACACCGGAAGGTCGGTGAATCGTGGTCTTGCCGTGTGCAGCTAACGTAACCTTGCGCGCGTTTTTCCTTTCCTCGAAGAGCAGATAGGCTTCCGTTCGCGGCGTCTCCTCGACCATAAAACCAACCGCGGCGAACTTACCTCGCCAGCGAAAAAAACGCTCGATCGCGCCACTTGTACGCACGTCGCCAAACAATTCGTAGCGCCCTTGACTCAAAGTCATGTTGACTTCAAGTGTTCCCGCCGACAGGAAACCAACGCGGGCATCGTAGACAAGTACTTGCGTATCTTCGGTACTGCCAAGGACCTCCAATGCAGAAGTCAGCAAGAACAACGCCGCATAAGTGATAGAACAATTCATCGATTCGATCGTCATCCCGTCAATCCATTATGAGAGCAATCGAATAAATGCACACCGGTCACTAACCCCGTACTGAGCTAATTGAAAGCATCCCCAATATCTCTTTTACCTGGGAGTTGTGATAGTCGCTCGCTGGCGCCGACAGTCTCGGTACTCGATCAAAATCAGCGCCGACCTGAAGACGGCGGCAAAAACCTAACCGCGTGAACTTCTCCAAAACGTTGTTGTAACGAATATCCGGCCCGCCCCGACCGCTTTCTATGACCACGAGCGGTCGTTCGGTACTGATGCATTCGTTAATCATCGACATACTATCGTGCGTCACAAAGTTACAGTCGGCGGCGCCTAACAGCTTATGGAATATCGGCTCCGGATTTTGGTGCCACCACACGGCGTACTCCAACGCGGTAGGCGCTATCGCAGCTCGCAGCGCTAACTCTCCGGCGGACGTCGTACGACGAGACGTCGAAACCAACCACCGAATATCCAATTCACTCGCGATCCGAGTCATCCAGACACCTAGGCTGGTCCAATCTTGAACCCGATACCGAACACC
>CAJWCW010000225.1 GCA_913030615.1 uncultured Gammaproteobacteria bacterium
CTGTCGGCGTCGTGGATGATGCGGTCACCGGCATAACTCATCGGAGGGGGTGTTTCCTTTGTTGGGTTTTCATTGTTGATTCTCTGAGGTCTAGCGGGGTTTGCCAACCCGGAGTACGTTTGCCCGTATGATAAACAGATGCTTGGCTCAGTAATGGGGTGGCGGAGGCTCGTCCTCCGGGTTGATGATATGTTCCGCTGTTCGAACTTGTTCCGTAAGCATACGGATCATGGCGTCGTGTTCGTCCACGCGTGTTTGGCACGTGACAATGACGTCGTTCAGTTTCTGGATCGTGTCCTCTTGGAAGGTTAATTTGGTTTCAAGATCTTCAATACGGGCCGCGGTGTCTTGTTCTGCCATGATGCCTCATTTACGCCGTTGCACCGGCGAACGGAAAAATAGAACTCTATGAGTGATCGACGGGCAGGCGCAACGTTTACCGAGGGCAGTGTTGGGCGCCACCTCCTGCGGTTAGGGTCCTACATTACGATGGGATCGTTGAGCATGAATTTTGCTCGTTTGGTTGAGGCCGTCTATCTCGGATGGATTGGTACCGAAGCACTAGCTGCTCTTGGTTTTGCTTTCCCGGTGACGATCACGTTGTTTGCGTTTGCTGGCGGGATTGGGACGGGGGCGTCGTCCGTGATCGCTCGTTCGCTGGGTAGCGGTGATGGTGAGCGAGCTGCCTTGCTAGTGACCCACGCGCAGCTATTGGTGCTTGTCGTCGGTAGCGTCATAGGGTTGCTCGGTTTCTGGTATGCCGAAATGGTGATTACTGCGCTTGGGGCGACGGGCCAAGTTCGTGAGATGGCGGCCGAATATCTGACGGTATACATGTTGGGGTTCCCGCTATTTATGCTCTCCATGGTCGGGTCGACGTTGCTGAGAGCAACGGGGCGCGCCGCAAGCCCAGGCATCGTCATGACGACGGGTTCAGTCCTGCAGATGGCTTTCGGACCGGTGTTGATCTTTGGTTGGTTTGGGCTACCGGCGTTAGGAATCGCGGGCGCTGCATGGGCGTACGTATTGTCCCGTGTGTTTAGCGTCAGTATCTATCTGGCTTTGTTGGTCAGGGCACGCATGATCCGCCGTTCGATGAAGGGATTCTGGCAGTCGTTCGTGGCAATTGTTCACGTCGGCGGACCCGCCACGGCGAGCGGCCTAATTCAGCCGGTGTCCATGCTCATTATTACTCGACTCCTCGCGGCGCACGGCCATGAAGTGGTGGCGGGCTACAACGTTGCCATGCGCGTAGAGACCATGGTGCACATGGTTCTCTGGGGTGCTTCCTCGTCGGTGGGCCCGTTCGTGGGGCAAAACTGGGGCGCGGGCCAGTTCCAACGAGCGCGACAGGCGCTCTCGTTGAGCAACCGATTTTGTCTAGCGTGGGGGCTGGTGACGTTTGTCGTGTTATTCCTGGGGGGTGACTATTTTGTCCGCCTCATCGATGACAATGAGACCGTGGGAGCAGTGGCCCGAATGTTTTTTCTGATCGTGCCACTTTCGATTGGGTTCATGGGCCTGATGCAGGTTGCCAGTACCTGCTTCAATGCGCTGGGCCGGCCCGCACCACCATTGATTATCGCGTTGTTGCGGACTTTCGTTATGTACGTTCCGATCGCCATTTTGGCGAATTGGGTGTGGGGGTACCCGGGGATATTTGCTGCCACGGCTCTCACCAACGTGGTGATGGGGACGATCGCGTGGGATTGGAATCGACGAACTATGCGTATGGGGTCGTCTTTGTCTACACGAGAGCGAGTACAGATGTCTGGATAGGAATTGGGCTTAGGCCGAGTCAAGTTGACGTTAAGGGAATTCGGTCGTTTTCTCGTGGATCGTTTCTATCCCGTCGCTGGTGATCTGGCTGATTGTGGCGGTCGCGCGCCGTCCCTCAATTTCGAGGAAACCGAGGG
Organism: uncultured Gammaproteobacteria bacterium; assembly: GCA_913030615.1. Lineage (GTDB taxonomy): Bacteria > Pseudomonadota > Gammaproteobacteria > Pseudomonadales > Azotimanducaceae > UBA11889. Next base: position 1,917 of record CAJWCW010000225.1, read on the forward strand.
TGCCGTGGCGCAGATCTTGGTTCCTCGGCAGCGTGGGTGAACCAGGGTTCACGCACATTAGTTTGCCAACCAAGTGAATTTCATCGTAGTGCGTGTGTCCGTAGACGATAACGTTTGGCAAAGGTGCTTGAAACAGTTTGTCTCGGCGACGCATTAGGTAGTCGGCGGGACGCCTTCGGGCGGTTGGAAATTCGTGCACTAGACCAACCGTTACATTGTCGAATTGGAGCTGCCAGGTCTCCTTCAAGCGTTTGTCGGTGAGTTCAAGGTCGCCGTTTCCTTTGGCAACATGCGTTGGCGCGAGCTGCGCAAGTTCGTCGATTACATCCACTGTCCACAGATCTCCCGCGTGGAGGATCCCGTCAACTTCGCTAAACGCGCTGACGATCTGGGGCCACAGCGTTTTGGTGGTGCCTGGAATGTGGGTATCGGCTATCAGGCCTAATTTCACGGTCTTGGTGTCCTAACCTGCCGAGGGGTTTAGCGTTTGGGTTGAGTGAAGTCGAATTCGTCTGTTATCAGAAGATTATGCACCATACGATGACGCAACTTTGGGAGTCTTGACTCCCACGGAAAAACCTTTCAGTTTTACTTTTCGGTGCGGGCGACATTTTTTCAACAGTTCCGGGGGAAGCATGAATAAATTTTTCTTAGCGGCGCTAATCGGATGTTGGGGGATTGGTGGCGTCGCGGACGACGAAGCTTTGACTCTAGACGAACTGATGCCCATGTTTGGATGGGATTTTGAGGCTACTGAAATACGCAGCGAAAAAGTCGGCGATGGTCTATTTGTTCTATTCGGCGTGGGCGGGAACATTGGCGTCTCCGTTGGCAGCGACGGTGTCATGATTGTCGACAATCAGTTCCCCGAGATGATGGATAAGATTAGTGAGGCGGTTGCAGCCCTTGAGGGAGCACGTCGGGCGAGTCCCGAAAGTCCGCAGATTGAGTACGCGATAAATTCCCATTGGCACTTCGACCATGCTCAAGGAAACTTGGCGCTAGGGCCGGCAGGAACACGGATCGTCGCGCAGTCGAACGCGCGCGTCGATATGGCCGCAGGTGGCGTGATTAAT
>CAJWCW010000226.1 GCA_913030615.1 uncultured Gammaproteobacteria bacterium
TTGAAAGAAGCGCTTGCCGACGGAGCATTGCCGGAATTGTCTGCGGGCATCGGCGAGAACCCGGATCATAGTCTTAGCGAAATTACCTATCTACCGACCATCACCGCACCCGACAAGATTCTCTGTGTGGGACTGAATTACAGGGAGCATCAAGAAGAAACGGGACGGGGGGGTGAAGAAAACCCAACCATTTTTGTTCGGTTTGCGGCCGCGCAGATCGGTCACGGAGCCGACATGGTCCGGCCGAAAGAGTCGCACGCACTCGACTTCGAAGGCGAGATCGCAATGATTGTTGGCAAACCCGGTCGACGAATCGCGAAGGAGTCCTGGCTTGACCATGTCGCAGGATTTGCCTGTTATAACGATGGCAGCGTGCGTGATTATCAACGTCATACCAGCCAATTCACGCCCGGAAAAAACTTTTCGGGCACCGGTGGATTTGGGCCTTGGATGGTGACTACGGATGAGATTGGCGACCTAGATGATATGGAGATCACCACCCGCTTAAACGGTGAAGTGATGCAGAATGCGAAGTCAGATCAGCTAGTGTTTGGGTTTGCAGAACTCATTGCGTATTGCTCCACATTCACCGAATTGGTTGCAGGGGATGTCATCGTGACTGGGACACCCGGCGGCGTGGGCGCTGCCAGGACTCCCCCCGTGTTCATGGATGAAGGTGACGTGATTGAGGTCGAGGTGAGACCTATCGGCGTTCTCAGGAATCAAGTGATCGTTGGGTGAAGTTTGGCGTAGGGCAAAGCGTTCGTCGCACTGAAGATCCGCGCCTTGTGACGGGCGCTGGTGTTTTTACTGATGATGTCAACCTGGAAGACCAATTGTACGCGGCGTTCTACCGTTCCCCGTACGCGCATGCACGATTGAAGTCGATCCATCTCGACGCAGCCCGTGCGTCGCCAGATGTGGTTGCGGTTTATACGAGCGCCGAGCTTGTCTCGCTCGGCGCGTTGCCGTGTCGAGCGCAACTGACAGACGCTCGTGGTGATCCTTGTTTTATCCCTCGTCGGCCAGCGCTGGCGGAAGACAAAGTCCAGTTCGTGGGTCAGGCGATCGTAGCCGTCGTAGCCGAATCCCGGCAGGCGGCCCGTGACGCCATGGAGCTGGTCGATGTTGATTTTGAACCATTGCAACCTTTGGTTTCGCTTGAGGCTTCGGTTGCTGACACCGCGCCGATATTGCATGAAGAGCTAGGTCATAACGTCTGCGTCCATTTTGAGCGCGGTGACGTGGATGCAGTGACGAACGCGATGGTTGGAGCGGCTCATATCGTAAACATCAGTGTGATTAATAACCGTGTTGTACCAACGCCGCTGGAACCGCGCGTTTCGGTCGCGTCGTATAGCGAGGGAAAGTTCACGCTCTACAACCCAAGCCAGGGTGCAGTTGCGCAACAGGGAGTTTTATCGCGTTCGATATTTAACATTGAGCCCGAGGACATAAGGGTTATTTCGGGTGATACAGGGGGCGGGTTCGGGGTACGGGGCGAAGTACATCCCGAGACTGTTGTATGCCTTTACGCGGCACGAGAGCTCCAACGTCCAGTGAAGTGGTGTGGGGATCGCTCGGAAATGTTCTTGGCCGATTCTCATGGACGGGACAACATTAGTACGGCAACGGTAGCGCTTGATACGGACGGCATCATGCTTGCGCTCAAGATCGAGACTGTCGCAAATCTGGGTGCTTTTTGCTCTGCGGTCGGACCGTTTGTCCCCACCATGGGCGGTGGCCGGGTCGTTGGGACTGTTTATCGATCGCCCCATATCTATCACAGTGTCCGCTGTGTATTTACCAACACCATGCCTGTAGCTGCATACCGGGGCGCGGGTCGACCGGAAGCGGCCTATTTTATGGAACGTTTGATGGAACGGGCCGCCGAGGAGACCGGTATTGAAAGCCGAGAATTACGTCGCCGAAACTTTATTCGCGAAGAAGATCTCCCTTACATGAACTTAGCGGGGATACCCATTCGAAGCGGCGCGTTCGCCGAAACAATGGATTTAGCGTTAGCTCGGGCCGAGTGGGAAACCTTTGACGCACGTCGTCATGCGTCTGAAGTGCGGGACAAACTTCGTGGGATCGGGTTCGGGTGTTACGTTGAATCGTCGGGTGGCGGTCCCGAGGAGGAGGCTCGCGTTTCTATCGCTGGTGACGGTAACGTAGAGATCACGGTTGGTACGTACTCGCACGGTCAAGGCCATGCGACGGCGTTTGCACAGATCGCTCATGAAAAGCTCGGCGTTAACATTGACCGCATCCGTCTCATCCAGGGGGACACGCGCGAGGTACGTTTCGGTGGCGGTACCGGCGGCTCGAGATCGTCGCAGATGGGAGGTATCGCGGTGTTGCGCGCCGCTGATGGAGTCATAGAACGCGGTAAGCCCATCGCCGCCGAGCTCCTCCAAGGCGACGAGGAAGTGGTCTCGTTTAAGGGCGGCCTTTATCGCATTGATGATCGGACCGTCACGCTGGAAGAAGTGGCTAACGCGGCGCTGCAGCCCCAGTTTGGTGGCGAATTAACCCATACCTATCGCTACAACCGCGGAGAGGGTTATACGTTTCCGAATGGCTGTCATGTCGCTGAGGTTGAAATCGACCAAGATACTGGTGTGGTAGAAGTTGTTCGTTACACCGCGGTGGACGATTGCGGCCGGGTAATTAATCCACTATTAGCAGAAGGCCAAGTACAAGGAGGCGTTGTCCAGGGCATCGGGCAAGCGATGTTCGAACATGTTGTGTATGACGACATGGGACAACTCCTGACTGGGTCGTTCATGGATTATGCAATGCCTCGGGCCTCGCACGTTCCATGGATTGACGTCAGTTTTAATGAAGTTCTCGAACCGTCCAACGAATTAGGTGTCAAAGGGATCGGAGAGGGAGGCGCGTGTG
>CAJWCW010000227.1 GCA_913030615.1 uncultured Gammaproteobacteria bacterium
TGGTGTGTGCGCAAATGCCCCTATTGCGATTTCAACTCACATCCGCTCCATAGCGAACTGGATGAAATAGGTTATGTATCTCACCTAATTGAGGACTTCAATTCAGAGCTCGATTCCACTAGACAAAGCATCGACACAATCTATCTAGGCGGGGGAACACCAAGTTTATTTTCCGCTAACGCCCTCGCTCGATTTCTACAATCAGTTGGTCGTCAAAACGTTTCCGAAATTACTATAGAGGCGAACCCTGGAACACTGGAACACGACGCTTTCGAAGCATATTTGGACGCCGGAATCACTCGAATTTCGATTGGTGTGCAATCCTTCAACCCTGAACAACTCAAAAAACTCGGGCGGATCCATAACTCTGATGATGCCTCGAAAGCCGTTGAAAATGCCCTAAAGGCGGGATTTGATAGCGTCAATCTCGACCTCATGTTCGGGCTGCCGGATCAAAACTTAGATGGCGCCATGGCTGATCTCGAGCGTGCCATAAGTTTTGGAACCGACCACCTATCCTGGTACCAGCTGACCATCGAACCTCGAACCGAATTCCATCGCCGACCACCTAAATTGGCATCGGATGATCTCCGGGCTGAGATGAGCGACGCGGGGAGAGAACTATTGGAGGAAAACGGCTATTCCCAATACGAAGTCTCTGCTTTTGGTCGAGATGGCTCTCGTTGTCGCCATAACGTGAATTACTGGCGTTTTGGAGACTACATCGGTATTGGTGCTGGCGCGCATGGAAAGATTGGTCGAGGCGGCAAAATCATCCGCACCATGAAACCCCGCCAACCAAGGCTTTACCTCGCTGGCGAGCCGACCGAAATCGTCCACGTATCGCACGATGAATTACCCGTCGAATTCATGATGAACGCTCTCCGACTGACTGAAGGCGTCGAAACGTCCCTATTTTCCCAAACAACCGGGCTTTCGTATGATGTTATTTCTGACGTCGTTGATCGACTCGTGTCATGGGAGCTCATGCAACCGGATCGGCTCCAAGTGACGGAAAGAGGCTACTCCCAACTAAATGCCGTGGTCAGTCAATTCCTCAACTGAAATCCGTTTATCCAGCAATGTTGACCGATCCCAGTTCCTGAAAAGGTCATCTAACTTTCGTATAACAGAAGTCTTGAACACAATGCCGAAGCCGTTGGGCGCGCTCCTCGAACTTGGTCGGAGGACGCAGTGGCCAGCGTTCCGAGATGCCGCCATGAAGCTCAGGATTACCTTGTAGAGCTTCAAGGATCGCTTCCGCGTACGGTAACCAGTCTGTTGCAAGCCGCATGCGTCCACCGAGGTTCAGTTTACTCGAAGCTAAGGTGGCAAATGCCGGGGTAACGAGGCGGCGCTTGTGGTGGTGCTTTTTCGGCCATGGATCGGGGAAAAAAACCATAATCAGCTCGATCGAATTGTCCTCAAGACACTCTAGAACGGACAAAGCGTCGGATTCAACGATGCGTATGTTCTTGATGCTTTGTTGCTCACACTGAAGAACCAGCGACCCAATTCCCGGACGATACACATCCACTCCGATGCAATTCCACTGAGGATGACAGCCGGCAAAATGAACAAGCGCTTGACCCATCCCAAAGCCAATTTCCAGAGCCGTGGGAGCTTGCCGATTAAATACTTCTGTCGCGTTAACAGCCGGGTCCATCAGGAATGGCTCCAGACGACCAAGCGCTCCCAGTTGCCCTTTTGTCATCCGTCCGCGCCGACGAATGAAGGTTGACTTTGAGAAAATCAATTTTCTTGTTTCCAGGGCAGGAGCAGCCAACCTGTTACAAGTATCACTCCACCCAAAGGAGTCAACGGTCCGAGCCAAACCGGACCACCCCATGCGATCCCGTACAAACTACCGCTAAACAAGAGTATGCCGATAGAAAAAATATAACCCGACCACCGATTAACCCGCTCTGGTGCTACAGCAACAACAAAAATCGCGACGGCATGAATCAGTTGGTATCTAACGCCAATCTCCATGGCGGGGCTACCACTTTCAAAGACATGCGACTCAATAGCACCAGCAATAACGCCACTTGCTCCCAACAGTGTTGCAAGCCAAAGCAGCAAGGGTGACACGCGCTCTTAAGCAGCTTCCATATGCGTTTTAAGCTTCTTCATGGCATTTTGTTCGAGTTGACGTATCCGCTCGGCTGAAACACCGTAGTGCTTCGCCAGTTCTTGTAGAGTGGTTTTTCCTTCCGCAAGCCAGCGATTCTGAAGAATATCCCGACTGCGATCGTCGAGCTGATCCATTGCAGTTCGTAGTATCACTTGAGAGCGTTGCGCCCAATCTTCTTTCTCTACCAAGTCGGCGGGATCTTGCCCTTCATCACTTAGAAAATGAGCTGGCGCGCCGAAGTTATTACTATGATCTCCATCGTCGGCATCGTCGCCGTCAAATCCGACATCACGGGCGGCTAATCGCCCTTCCATCTGCGTTACGACCTTTGGTTCGACGCCAAGATCCTCTGCAATGGCTCGGGTTTCTTCTGCTGTTAGCCAACTAAGCGTCTTTTTACGACTCCGCAGATTAAAAAATAATTTTCGTTGTCCCTTGGTTGTCGCGACCTTAACGACCCGCCAGTTACGCAACACAAATTCGTGGATTTCCGCCTTGATCCAATGAACAGCAAAAGACACTAGTCGTACGCCGAAGGATGGATCGAACCGCTTCACCGCCTTCATAAGACCAACATTACCTTCCTGAATAAGATCACCGATCGGTAATCCATACCCCCGATACCCTTTGGCAAGGTGGACAACGAAACGGAGATGGCAAAGTACGAGCTCACGAGCCGCTTCGAGATCATTGTCATCAAAAAAACGTTCCGCTAGCTCCCTTTCCCGCTCAGGTGTCAGTAT
>CAJWCW010000228.1 GCA_913030615.1 uncultured Gammaproteobacteria bacterium
GGTTCGTATACGCTTGGCGGGGCCGGTTCAACCTTCTACTACGACTACACGGCTCACACCCTGGTCAGGGTCAGGGCTACAGGCGAATACTTACTCGTCATCGAGAACACCGCGCGAAGCAGTATTAATACTGGTGATTTTTCATCCTTCTGAACGGGCAATCCTAGTCTGCCCGAAACTCTTTAGATCCAACCGCAAACCAACCCTAGCGCTCGAGACATGCCTAGGTGAAGGGCGTAGCTACTCGTAGGTATGTATGCTGATTAAGCCCCGTTCGGCAAGCAACGCTTGCCGAGGAGCCTCAGCTCTTTTGGGAATCTCAAAGCTATTGGTTCGCGCCACGACTCACTAATAAGCCACCGTCGACGGGTAGTACTGCGCCAGTAATGTAACTGCCGCCACGACTCGAGAGAAACACGCAAACCGCACCCATATCCTCGGGTTTGCCCACGCGACCGACCGTCGTTATAGCCGATACCGCAGCGACGCCTTCTTCAGTGGAGAGAATTTCATCGAGCATGCCCGGGAAGGGTCCCGGCGCCAGGACGTTAAAGGTTATGTTTCGTCCTCCTTTTCTACCGCCTTTGTTACCTAAACGACCTGCCCATTGGCGGGTCAGGTGGATCAATCCAGCCTTTCCGTGGCCGTATGCCCAATCGTTGTCCGACGTGATTCTAATTCCATCGACCGACGCGATATTGATCACCGACGCGTGCTCTCCACTTGCACCCGCAAGAGTAAGCAACGGTAGACACTCTTTGGTTAGTGCGAAGGGTGCACGTACATTGACCGCATTCATTCGATCCCAATCGTCCATCGGAAAATCTTCGAACTTATGCTGGAAATTACCAAGTGCCGCATTGTTGACCAATACGTCAAGTTTTCCTTCTCGTACCCGAAGCTGCTCTACAAGTTCAGTGATATCTTCGTCTTTCGACAGGTCCATGCGCAAAGCGATACATTCACCCGGCCCTCCCGCATCAAGTTCCTTGGCAACCTCTGACAAATCGCTCCGCGACGCGATGTACACGCGCGCACCACCAGCCACGTACCCGCCTGCGATACCACGTCCAATACCACCGCCACCGCCTGTTACGCATACGACCTTACCCGCGACGCTAAATATGTCCTTGAAATCCATCGGGCATCCTCCTGTATCTACACTTCCCAACGTTCATTTCTCGATCATCAAACTTGTTCTCCACGCGACATCGCGACCTGCAGCTCCGCAAGAGCTTCACACTTAGCCAGGCTTCCCGAGAGAGTGGTTTGATTTATCGAATATAGAAAGTCGCTCGTTCTCAAATTTCTTACGCGTCTACTTCGAGTTCGTTCGGCGGTCGCACGAAAGGCTGGGGCACTTCCGATTTCGACATCCCGGCGATTGCCGTATATCCATAGTGCTCTTCCTCGATGTGCAAGGTCCGCTCTGGGATGTCGAATCTGGTACCCGCCACACACTCGTGTACCTCACCTGTGGCCGGGTCTTGAAAGCAAAAGGTGCCCTCGGTTATGTAGATGTGCATGCCTACGTCGTGCCAGTGTATTGGCGTACCCCCGGATGGGGGGGCATCAAATTTAGATCCGTAATAGCCGTCCTTCTCGATCTCGTCGAACGCTTGTTGGTCTTCGTCGAAGTAGCCGTGCTGGACCACAATTGTCATGGGTCGCTCCAATCGAATAGTACTGGCCGAAACGTACGAGTCATGGGCCTTACTGTCAATTTCTGATGAAGCTGCCTACGTCAATAGGCGGGGCTTGCGCCATCGGGTTACGGACGCTGGATCCTCCTCACCGAGGGTAGCATCTCGCTCGGTCGCGTTGCTCAACTCGCAACAAAGTGCGACGGTCGAAGGATTGATTGAATAAGACCATGGGCCTTCTTGCCGTTCAGCGTAAACTCATGACACAACGGACCCGCAGCCCTGCTTCGATGATCGTTACCGTCCGCAACGCGGTGACCGACCCTTAAACGTCTGCTACTGTGGACGCCTCTATAGATACGAACTTGGACCCACCCAATTGAGTAGCCGGACGTGCTAATAGAAGATCCGTGCGAGAACGCGTTAACCGAGGAGCAACAGTACCTATTTGATGCCTTTGGCTATCTGATCATTCCCGACGCACTAACGACGGTACAGATCGACCGGATGAAATCCACGCTGCGACGATCGACGGAGCAATGGGATGCCCCCGAGGACAAGTCCGATGGACCTCTTCACTGGGACCACATTTGGCGAGATCTCATAGATCTACCGACGCTCGCTCCCATTCTGGAAGCTTTGATCGGCGATCCTGGACTGAAGGATCGCAGAATCGCCAATGCCCATGCACAGGAACCTCTGCCCACGTATCGACTCGATCACATCAACATTCATACCGACCGCGGCAAAGATTTTTCGGGCGGCATGTTGCATGGTGGACGTGGAGTCAATGGCTCGTTCGGATATCGCGATGGGCGTTTCCATAATGGGCTTCTAGCCGTTTCTTTCGAACTCTATGACACCCACCCGAACAATGGCGGATTCGGCTGTATACCCGGAAGCCATAAATCCAACGTCAGCCTACCCCATTCATGGCACGATCTGAGCAAGGGCGTTGTGGACGCCGTAAAGCGAATCGCGGCGGTTCCTGGTGATGCCATTATTTTCACTGAAGCGTTAACGCACGGCACACTGCCATGGAACGTAGCCGCCAAACGCAACACCGTTTTCTACAAGTATTCACCCCACCACGCCAGTTGGACGGCCGATTACTTTGACCCTGACGATTTCAGACATTACGACGACATGAATGACAGAAAGTTATCGCTTCTAGAGCCACCGAACGCCCGATATAGAGGACGTCAATCAAGGCCTCGGCGGATTGAGGAGTA
>CAJWCW010000229.1 GCA_913030615.1 uncultured Gammaproteobacteria bacterium
TCAATGTGAACTCGCCAGGCCCACAATCTTGCTCAACTTCAAAGCAAATTTCGCAATCCAACTCAGTGCTTAAATGTTCTAGACGGGCTGACTCTTGACCAACCATCCGATCCACAACCTCTCGACTAGTCCTGACCAAATATTCTCGTCCATGGCTTTGGTCTTCGACATGTGCCTCGACAGCAGCATGCAACGCACGGAACAGGTCAAAAGCGGTCGTTTCAAGACCCTTAACGATTCCTTCACCACCGCATCTCGAACAGTGATCACCCATCTGTTCCGCGAGGGTTTTTCGGGTACGTTTCCTGCTGAGCTCAACTAGCCCAAACTCCGAAAAATCTCCGATTTGCACCCGATTTGGATCGCCTTCAAACGCCTTCTCAAAAGCCGCCATAACTTCGCGCCGATGGGCCGCGTCAACCATGTCTATAAAATCCACCACGACAAGTCCGCCAATATTCCGGACTCGCATCTCTCGAGGAATCACCTGAGCCGCTTCCATGTTGGTCTTAAATGCAGTGTCTTCTAGGTTCTTCGAGCCGACGAAACGACCCGTGTTTACATCCACGGTACACATCGACTCGGTATTCTCAATCAACAAATAACCGCCCGACGGCAGCTCCGCTTTCCGCATCAACGCTTTTTCTAGTTCATCGTTCAGTTTGCGCCGTTGATGCTTGCTATCGGTGGCTAATGTTAATCCCGAGATATATTCGGGCATGTAACTCGCAACGAAATCTTTTACTTGCGCTAAAGTATCTTCGTCATTCACTGCGATCGACTTGACCTTGGTGTTAACGAGGTCTCGGACTGCACGCGTATGCAGAGGAAGTTCTTGATATACAACTTCGCCGTTAGCTACATCTTTCGCCTTTTCAGCGACCTGTTGCCACAGGCGTTCAAGAAATTCGACATCGTCTTCAAGATCCTCGATCGGCACTCCTTCAGCAACTGTACGAACGATGTATCCGTAACTACTCGACATCTCGTGCCGAAAATCGTCCATCAAATCACGTAATCTTTCTCGTTCGGCTTCCTCCCGAATACGCTGGGACACGCCTATTCGATCGTTATACGGCGTTAACACTAAGTAGCGTCCAGCCACCGTTAAATTCGTGGTCAACCGAGCACCTTTACCAGCAATAGGATCCTTAGTTACTTGTACCAATAATGATTGCCCTTCGTGCAAAACACTTCTTATATCTAATGGTTCTTCAGATCGGCTGCGAGTATGTTCATCGACACTTCGTTTATCAGAATCAATGAAGCCCATCGCGCCCGGAACGATATCTCGCACATGCAAAAAGCCGTGTCGATCGCCTCCAAACTCAACGAAAGCGGCCTGAATTCCCGGAACGATCCGGTTGACACAACCCCGATAGATACTACCTGTCAAACTGTATCGACCATCGCGTTCGATATGCACTTCCTGCAGAATTTCATCCCCGTAGAGAGCAACACGCGTCTCATACTCACTAACATCAATTACTAACTCTTGGTGCATCTGATCCAATCAAGTCCGGTTTCGCCAGGTATCGACGCCGAATGAACTCAAAAGACGTTCGGTTTCTACCAGTGGCAGCCCAATCACCGCACTGTAACTCCCGATTACTTTCTCCACAAATACCCCGCCTACACCCTGAAGTCCATAACCACCCGCCTTATCGAGCGGTTCGCCCGTGTCCCAATATCGTGATGCCTCATGCGGCTTCAGATCGCGAAAGTGCACCTTCGTGGCTACAACAGCGATTTCGATCCGGCCACGCAACGAAATTGCGATAGCGGTCACGACCTCATGTTCGCGACCCGAAAGGGTCCCAAGGAAAGAAATGGCTTGACTTCGATCTAGAGGTTTTCCAAGCACTTCTCCGTCGACAAGTACGATTGTGTCCGCACCTAGGACGGCAAGATCGGAACACACATGCATGGCCTTAGATCGCGCCATTCTTCTGACGTAATCTAGCGGCTCTTCGCCCGGATTTATCGACTCGTCAATGTCGGCCGGCTCAATCAAGAATTTCAGCCCCACGCTAAGGAGTAAATCAGCTCGACGAGGCGATCCCGAAGCTAAAACAAACTGCGCGTCACTCACCGAATATCGAAGCTCGTTTTAACTCGACGAAGTACCCCAGACAAGGGTATCCACCACAAGCTTGTGCAGAAGGCGTTAACAACTATATACGGCGTAAACGCAACACCGTTGAGGAGATTGTCAATCAATGCCTTGATCCAAAGGACACCAAGAGAGACGACAAACACAAGCGCGATTTCTTGAAAAGGCGAATAGAGACGCATTCGGGCCTGTAATTTCCACCCAGCAAGTGACACCGCCGCTAAGCAAGCGCCGTTCGAGCCGACGGCATCGCCAACCAATACATCCACCAATGTTCCACACAACCAGACCCCAACCAACCCGATTCGTTCTGGCAATTCAACGGCCCAAAAAAAACAAACCAACACCATCCATTCTGGACGCAACAAAGCTAACCATTCGGGTACCATCCTGGGTAAGTGGCCTACGGTTACAAGCATCCCAATCAGAAGGGAGGATAGAACGACCACCACTCGAGTCAGGGCGCTCATGGTGTCGTCCCTTCGAACAAGATGAGCACGTGGCGACTCGTGTCGAGTCGGGCCTGAATGCTAGCGTATACGTCGGCATAGTTCCTGGCCGGATCGACGTCCACCGATTGTATTTCGCCGACGGGATACCCCCTCGGAAACCGACCACCCAATCCTGAGCTAACCAGTAGATCGCCCTTTTTTAAATCTGCGGTCGTCGAAACATTTTCAAGATCAAGACGATCACTAAGACCCGTTCCGACTGCAATCGAACGAAATCCGGACCGCACGATCTC
>CAJWCW010000230.1 GCA_913030615.1 uncultured Gammaproteobacteria bacterium
TCTTTTTCCGCAACGTCTACAACCTTTTCGGGCGCGATACCTAATACCCGTAACGACCTTGCCAAAATACGGGAGAAGACAGGAGCCGCGACATCTCCTCCCCCTACTCCTTCACCTAACGGTTCATTAATTATCACTACAACAACCGCCTTCGGATCACGGGAAGGTGCAATGCCAGCGAACAACGCAACATGACGTGTATCGTCATATGACCCGGATGTGACCTTTCGAGATGTCCCCGTCTTTCCTGCAACCGCAAACCCGTGAACTCGAGCCTTCGGCGCTGTTCCTTTTGTCGTGGTAACACCCTCCATCATGCGGAGTAATGATGCGACGTCACTTTGCTCGAAGACCCTCTCATCGGTAGTACGCGGGATTCCTCTTATTAGGTTCACTTGCCGCCGAACACCGCCCGAAGCTAACGTCAGATAACTTTGTGCAAGCTGCATCGCCGAAGCCGTGACGCCGTATCCGTACGCGAGCGACGCGCGGACGATTGGATTTTCGATATCTCTATCGGTTAGCACGCCGGAGACCTCTCCCGGCAGACCCGTGACAGGAATAGCAGCTAAACCCGATCTCTGAAAAACATCGTATAGATGAGTTCCCTCGAGCCCGAGCGCTATTTTCGCGATGCCCACCTGGCTAGATCTGGCGAGAACTTCCGCTAGGGTGAGTCGACCACGATTGAGCGGATCTTCGACCAATTTTCGACCCACCATCACGTAGCCAGGCGCCGTGTCAATTATGGTGTCTGACAAGTAACTACCAGTCTCCAAGGCTGCCAAGATGGCGAAAGGCTTGACGGTAGATCCCGGCTCATAAAGATCCGTGATCGCGCGATTCCGCATGCCGTCGAAATCACGTTCTCCGAGTTTGTTAGGGTTGTAGGACGGTTGATTTACCAGTGCCAGCACGTCTCCTGTCTGAACGTCCAGTATTACAGCGGACCCCGATCGTGCCCCACTGTGTTCAACGGCTGATTTAAGTTCCCGGTAAGCTAGAAATTGAAGGCGAAGATCAATACTGAGTTCAACGTCGTCCCCGAAATCTGGCGCGTCGAAAAAATCAAGATCTCTCACGCGTTGTCCGCGCCGATCTCTAAGGATTCGTTTCGACCCGGGCACACCTCGCAGAATGTGGTCCATCGAAAGCTCGATACCTTCTTGGCCCACATCATCGATATCGGTTCTGCCTACGACGTGAGCCGATATTTCGCCGGACGGGTAAAACCGCCGGTATTCGTGATTAAACCGGATCCCTGGTATCGCCAGTGAGCGGATAGATCTTGCGACCGCTGGACCGACACGACGAGCGAGATATACGAATCGGCCTTGTTTATTTTGCTCCATTCGTTTTATGAGTCCGCTGACGGGTCGATCAAGGAGCTCTGCGACCAGCGCCAACTCGTGCATGTCCAGACGATCCACGCTTGGATCTGTCCACACGGAAACTACCGGCGTACTAACTGCCAGCGGGTCGCCATTACGATCCGAAATAACACCCCGGTGAGCTCGAATCTCCGCTATCCGGGTAGCCCGCGCCTCCCCTTGATTCTGCAAAAACTCTCGTTCAGTCACCGCCAAATAGCTGGAACGACCGACCAAACCCAACAACGCGAATGTAAATACGACTATCAGCAGATAATGACGCTGACGTGTCATGAGCCCTTCCCATTTTGTGCCAACCCTTCCTCTTTCGATCCTCGAACAACTGACGTCACCTTTTCAGGGAAATGCATCTTGAGGCGTTCTTGCGCAATGCGATCGACATTTTGATAGGACAGCAAAGTGCCTCGCTCTAGCAATAAACGGCTATATTCTTCCAATAACTTATCTTGAGCTTCCTGATTGCGGGTAAGTTCGAGGAAGAGCGCCCGACGATCATCTGTCACGCGAATAACCTGGATACCGCTCGCGGCGACCCCGAATAGAGTCAGAATCCCAAAAAATAACCAGGAGAATTCACTAAAACGCTTTCTTATGTTGTTACTCAATTCGTTCTATGACCTGTAACAAAGCGCTTCGAGACCTTGGGTTGATATTCATTTCAGTCGGATGCGGACGTTTCGCTTTGACCACATATTTAGCACGTCCCAAAGATGCCCCACGTACTGGCAAACGTCGGGGTACGACTGGCCTAACGAGACCCCGAAATTTCTTGCGTACTATCGCGTGTTCTATGCTGTGAAACGTCAACACGCCAATCCGTCCACCATCCGCTAGATGATGAAATCCGGCTTCAATGCCTCGATTTAGTTCGGAGAGTTCATCATTAATGTGCATTCGAACGGCCTGAAATACGCGGGTAGCCGAATGCTTTCGCGGATCGCGCCTCGACCTAGAACTGTTAACAGCAGTCACCAATTCGCGGGTGGTATATAGCGGCCTTTTATCGAGGATGGACATCGCTATCGCCCGCGCATTTTTTTCGTCACCTAATTCACGCAATACATTTACAAGATCTGAAAGCTCTACTCTGTTAAGCCAAGAAGCTGCACTCTCTCCACTCTCCGGATCCATTCGCATATCCAAAGGACCGCTGCGCATAAAACTGAATCCACGGGCTGGATCATCGAGCTGGGGAGACGACACGCCTATATCCATCATTAGACCGCTCAACCGATCGCTTCGATTACTTGACAGTAACGACCGTATTTCGCTGAAAACCCCCCTCATAGGTTGAACGCGAGAATCTTCTCGCGACAAATCAACAGCGGCTTGGTACGCATCAGGATCGCGATCAAGTGCAACGAGTGAAGCCTTAGGTGACAGTTGTCTCAAGAGTGCGCGAGCATGGCCCCCCCGCCCAAAGGTGGCGTCAAGGTAGGCCCC
>CAJWCW010000231.1 GCA_913030615.1 uncultured Gammaproteobacteria bacterium
AAACACCCCCTCCGATGAGTTATGCCGGTGACCGCATCATCCACGACGCCGACAGCCACCTGATGGAAATGCCCGATTTCCTGACGGCGCACGCAGATGCTTCGGTACGATCCTCCCTTCCAAATCTTGGGCAAACGACAACGGGAATATTCGACCCGGGCGAGCACGCTGGATTGAAACGGCATTCGCCCGAAACCGTGGCGCGTCTGCTGGAGCTCGGCGATCAACTCACTCGAGGTCCGAAATGGCACGATGCACTTGGTGCATTCAACGGCGAGGAAAGGGGAAAGGCCCTCGACCTCTTGGGGTTTCAACGACAAGTGATCTTTTCGTCATTCTGCGGACGATTGATCTTCGGCACCTCTGACGATGTCGTGAGTTACGGCGCTGCAACCGCTCATAATCGGGCCATGGCAGAGTTCGTCGGCGGCGACTCCCGGTTGATCGGCGTGGCTATGGTGCCGTTACAGGATCCAGATCGCGCACTCAAAGAAATCGACGCCGCGCTTCATTTGGGTTTGGGCGCAGTTTGGATCAGCGCGGATCCTCCTGGGGGTCGATCGCCCGGACACCCTTTGCACGATCGTATTTGGGCCACCCTCGAAGAGGCCCGTGTGCCGTTTATTCTGCACGTCGGAAGTGCGCCCTTATCGATTGAGGAACCATGGATGAATGACGGTCGTCCGGATCGGACCACGGCCCGAGGGGGTGCAGAAGTTATTGGTTCGAAAGACCTGACGGTGATTCACCATGCGGCTCAGCGCTTTATTTCTACGCTCGTACTCGACGGAGTATTGGAACAGTTCCCTTCGCTCAAGGGCGGCGTGATCGAAATCGGTGCCGGCTGGGTTCCGGATATGATTCGTCGCCTCGATTACGCAGCAGACATATGGTCTCGCTCTGAGCCCCACTTGGCAGACATGTCCAGAACACCGGGGAAACAGATTCGAGAACAACTCCGCTTTACACCGTATCCCTTCGAAAACGTGGAACAGCTCGTTAACGAATCGTACCCCGAGCTGTATTTATTTTCGTCCGACTACCCTCATGCCGAAGGAGGTCGTGATCCGCTCGGTCGATTTGATCGCACCACGGCATCTTTGAACGCAACCGACCGTGAGCGCTTCTTTCGCACGAATTTTCTTGACCTGTATCCTCGAGATTGAGCCGTGAGTATGTTGAAGTTCGAGATCTCCGAATCGATTTACCTACGCGCGTTTGTCGCGTCGCGAACCAAAGCAGAAACCAAGTATGTCTAGTCGAACCATTGAATTAACCGAATCCCTTTATAACTACCTTCTTCAAACAGGTATTAAGGAATCGTCTATCGCCCGCGAGCTCCGTGTGAAAACGCAGGAATCCACTCCCTGGCACAGGATGCAGATCTCTCCTGAGCAGGGAGCCTTTATGGCGCTTTTGGTACGCCTAATCGGTGCAAAAAAAACCATCGAGGTAGGCACATTTACCGGATACAGCGCACTTGTGGTGGCAGAAGCCCTACCCGAAGACGGTCGCATCACCGCATGTGACGTCTCCGAAGAATGGACGTCGATTGCCCGCGCTTTCTGGGAACGGGCGGAGTTACAGGGGAAAATCGACTTGCACCTGCGACCTGCCACCGAAACGCTCGACGAACTTATCGATCAAGGCGGGGCGGATTCTTTCGACTTTGCTTTTATCGACGCCGACAAGGCCAACTACGATGAATACTATGAGCGATGTCTCGTTCTGTTACGACCCGGCGGATTGGTTGGAATCGATAACGTTCTCTGGGGAGGTCGTGTCGCTGACGATACCAACGACGACGATACCCGAGCGATCAGAGCGTTAAACGAGAAAGTGCGGTCCGACAAACGAGTGTGGGCGACAATCCTCCCGATTGGCGATGGACTCACGTTAGCGATCAAGCAATAGGCACTTAAGCACTCAAACGCAGATTTTCGGAACGCTGAGCGCCGGGATCGCCTGACCAGGGAATCGGGATTTCCCCTTGCGCCGTGACTCTGTGGCCGCGTCTTTCGTGAGGCCAATAGTCCCAGACTGCGTGATGCTGTACGCATCGATTATCCCAAACCGCGATCGCATTCTCAGACCAAACGAAACGGCATTGAAACGCGACCTGCTCGGCATGGTCTAACAAAAATCCAAAGAGCGCCCTTGCTTCCAGACGCGGGAGGTCATTGATTCGTTCGGTAAATTCGCGGTTAACGTACAGGGCCGGTCGGTGGCTATCGGGGTGTTCCCGTACCAAAGGATGGTCAGCTTCGGGCCAACTGGCCTCACCCGGTTTGTCGAATCGAAATAAACGTCGATAGGCATCTTCGCCGGAGTGGTGCGCGGTCAAACCATCCAACAAGGTTTTCATCCGTTCCGACAAAGCGTCGTACGCCGCATTCATGCTCGAGAACAAGGTGTCTCCACCGCTCGGTGGAATTTCATGCAACTGCAACGTCGTAATTGAGGGTGGAGCTTCGTCACAGGAAACATCGGAATGCCAGCGATTGCCGGCTGCCACATCGGTCTCTCGCGTCGTTCGTATTTTCATAAGCCCGGGGTATTCGGCCGCGACGCCCCGCGACGCGGGGTGCACATGTACGGGTCCGAAGCGACCGGCAAAAGCAATTTGTTGTTCAGGCGAAAGTCTTGGTTGATCTCTGAAGAAAATAACGCCATGGGCAACCGATGCTTGGTGAATTTCCCCAAATTGTTGATCGGTCAAATTCGCCAAATCGGCGTCCCAAATTTCGGCGCCTATAATCGGGTTTAACGGACGTATATCGATCGTCATGGCCGTCGCAATCCTCCGCCTTGATGGCTACATACCT
>CAJWCW010000232.1 GCA_913030615.1 uncultured Gammaproteobacteria bacterium
TTTGCGTCTATTTTATTTATCCGAATGTGATCCTGTTGGTGGACCCGTACAGCGTCGATGTTCTGAGGATGTTTCCCGATAACGACAAGCCAGGAAAGTCTCGCACGGCGCAGAGCTTCTACATCGTCCCCGAGGCCGTCGAACACTTCAAAGAGGGCGGCGAGGCAATTGCCGAACGATTCGCGGGGTTTAATCAGATCGTCATGGACGAGGATTATCTGATGGGTGAATCGACCCAACGGGGTGCCTTGTCAGGCGCTAATACTCACTTGGTATTTGGGCGTAACGAGCCGGCTCTGCACCATTACCATAACGCCCACCGTCGAGGGCTTGGCAAGGCGTTACTGGAGGTTGAGACGGGTCGATGACCCGTTATGGACGAAGGGGTCTACGCCGCTACTGAATCTTCGCGTTGTTGATTTCTTCTTGGAGCCATTCTTCAGCATTAGCCCCGAAGGGAATCATGACGTGATACTGAAACGCAGGACGTTCGCACAAGCGCTGGTACCACCTGGCGACGTGGGGTAATTCGATTCGTTCGATATCGAGATTTAGGTATCGGTAGGTAATCGTACCGAGGGGTATATCGGCCATGGTGAACTCGTCGCCAGCCAAATACGGGCTTTGTTCGAGGTGCTGATCCAGCTGGTGGTACAAGCGAGCGCACTGATCAGCACCCGCCGTCATTTGGTCAGCGTTGACTTGATCCGCGCTAAATTTGATTTTGTTTTGGAACAAGGGGAAAAAAGCACTGCTAATGTCGCTACGTTGCCATTCCATCCATTGATCGGCGAGCGCTAAGGTTCGATTGTCCGCCGGCCAGAGCGAACCCTTGCCATAGGTTCGCGCCAGGTATCGAACACAGGCATTGGACTCCCAGAGCGATAAATCGCCGTCGCGTATTGTCGGCACGACTTGGTTGGGATTGAGCTGCGAATACTCATCGGAATAACCAAACGAACCCCCCATATCCTGGCGCGTGTACTCGATACCGAGTTCACCAACAGTCCACATGACTTTTTGAACATTCGCCGAATTACGTCGCCCAATGATCGAGATCATGTCCCTATGCCTCCACCCCGTACATAAGATGTCTTTGGTGCTCGTTTCATGAATTTGTGGCGGTGACGATTGCCGATTCCAACGCGTCGGGTTTGAATCCCCAGGGACCTGCCTCGCCTTGAAATGCGATGGAGCCGCCGAGCGCAATCAGATATAGCCGATCCGGAAGCGCTCCATAGGCGTTCGCGATGTTGTCGTCGATTGCATCGACCACAACGGGCATTTGTATTTCCAAACGCAGTGCACACGTGGTTGCCACCTCGGTGCGTGCTGCCGTCGTGGTTGGATCGGATATGCGAATGTCGTCGCTGCGGTTGGGGGTGACAACCCAGCCGTCTTCAGGGTGCGCTTCGCGTATATAGACGACGAGAAATTCGATCTGCGCACGCCATCGCATCCATAGGTTATGCAGGGACCCTAACTGAGCCCGAAAAGGGGGTCATGTATAGGAACCGAAGATGAGGGCGATGGGTTTTTCGGTTGCGCGTTCCAGCAGGTCGAATGTGTCGCCCGTCGCAACTTGATGACCATCACTAAAGTCGTACAAAGGACGCCGAAAACCAAATGCCTGGTCGCCGGGCTTCAGTTCCGGCTTTCCAAGACGTCGGAGTTTGGGGTCCGCCATGATGTCGATGGGCGTACGGGGTGAATCGCTGGGCGTTATGGATTTCCAATCGAAGTTCGTTGGCAGCTTAGTGCTCATAAGGGTAAAACCGTGTCAGGCCTGCACAAATCCCTCGTAATCGTTGGAAGCGACTTGATCGCACTTTTCTACGTACGGCGGAAAGCCGCCGATATACGGCATGAAAACACGGGATTTTCCGGGAACGTTAGCGCCTAAATACCACGAGTTGCAGGTGGGGAAGAGTGTGGCGCCCGCAACGTCGTTCACGTGTTCAACCCAGTCGTCTTCGGCCTCAAGGCTCGCCTCAATGGTGGCGACGCCGTTTTCTACGCAATGACCCACGCAATCGGATATCCAGCGTACGTGCTGCTCGATCGAAGGAAGCATGTTGGTCAGTACGGATGGACTACCTGGTCCCGAAATAGTGAACAGATTGGGGAAACCTGAGGTGCTCAATCCTAAGTAGGTTCGAGGCCCAGCCGACCACTTTTCTTTGAGCGCCACCCCGTTTCGTCCACGGATATCGATGCTCGTCAATGCGCCCGTCATCGCATCGAATCCGGTTGCGAAAACCAATACATCAAAACTGTACGGAGTGTCGCCGACGCGCAATCCTTCGGGCGTAATCTCATCGATGGGATCGGAGCTGACGTCAATTAAGGTGACGTTCTCGCGGTTATATGTTTCGTAATAGTCGGTGTCAGCGCAGAGACGTTTGCAAGCGACGACGGATTTAGGACAAAGCAGTTCCGCAACCGCAGGGTCTTTGACGACGTCGCGGATCTTGCCGCGGACGAAATCTGCGGCGGTATCGTTGGCTTCCTTGTCGACAATCAAGTCGCTGAAAGCAGCAACAAACCCGAGGCCACCCTCGTCCCAGCGTCGCTCGTATTCAGCGTTGCGTTCTTCTTGGCTACACTCGAGCGCTGTCTTTTCGTTAACGACGAAGTTGGCGGCGAACGGAGCCGCATTGGCAAGCTCCCGAAACCCCGCATAGTCGGCTTTTACAGACTTCTCAGTCTCAGGATCTAGAGGCTCGTTTCTTGCTGGCACCGAAAAATTGGGCGTACGTTGAAAAACCGTCAGATGCTGTGCTTGTTCGGCAATCACCGGTATCGCTTGCA
>CAJWCW010000233.1 GCA_913030615.1 uncultured Gammaproteobacteria bacterium
TCAACTCCATGGTCGGACACGTGAAGGTTTTGCAGCCCGGGTATCGGGACGATCCCGGCATTGCCAGGAGCTTTGTGCTCGAGTCCGAGTGGTCGCCTGATATACCCGCAGGACAGCTGCAGGGCTGGGCACGGCGCGTCCGGGTCCCCGCCGTGATCATGAGCGAAAGGGAAACACGAGGGATCGAGTTTATCGGGATCGACCCGGCCCAAGAATCCATTTCGTTTGTTGCCGACTGGACGATTGAAGGCGAAGGATTACAAGGGCCCGACGATCGGCGCATTCTCGTTGGCAAATCGCTCGCCGAACAACTCGAAACTGCGGCAGGGCGACGGTTGGTGATCGTTACCCAGGGGGCAGATGGCCGCAGCCGCGAGGCCGGTTATCGGATTGCTGGGCTGTACCAGAGCGAACACTCGGCGTTGGAGAAATTTCATGTTTTTACCGGCATTGAGGCAGCCCAGGCGCTGTTGGTATCGGACACGGTTACCGAGGTCTCGGTGAGGTTGACGGACGAAAAACACCAACCGACCGTGCTGCAGAGCCTAATCGCAACGTTCGCCGGACTGAATGTATTCGACTGGCAGACGTTGCAGCCCATGGCGGCCACCATGATGCAGCTCTCCGATGCCATGATTTACATCTTGTTTATCATCGTCATGTCGGCACTTGTGTTCGGTCTGGTGAACACGGTGGTGACCGCCGTCATGGAGCGCTATCGAGAAATCGGCATGCTGCGCGCGTTAGGTATGCGCGCCGGTGCGGTGTTGCTACAAATCGTGACTGAATCGACCTTGATTATGATCATGGGCGTTGCGATCGGTACCGCTGCGGGGGGTGGTTTGTGTTTGTGGCTGTCGGACGGGGTTGATCTCGCGGCGTTTTCGGAGGGGTTGGAAGCGTTCGGATTTTCATCGAATACGCTGGTGCCGACGATAGTGCCGGCGGATCTGGCATTTGTGGTGGTGGCCAGTTTGGTGATGGGCGTCGTGGCGAGTTTCTTTCCGGCGCTGCGCGCGGTACGACTGAATCCTTTAGAAGCAATGCGACGTTGAGGAGTAGAGCATGAATACCGTAGTAAAGTGCCATGGCGTTTCTCGCGTCTATGACGATGAGGTTGCGCCCGTGCACGCGCTCAGGAATGTCGATTTCCACCTCGAACCGGGCGAGTTCGTGAGCCTTGCCGGGCCTTCCGGGTCGGGCAAGTCAACCTTGTTGCATGTGATTGGTGCGTTGGATGAACCCACCGAAGGATCCATTGAGGTCGACGGTGTGTCGCTCGACGGATTAAAAGCCCGGGAGCTATCAGACCTTCGGCTCGAAAAAATCGGTTTCGTGTTTCAGGCGTACAACCTGATCCCCGTCCTGACGGCGCGAGAAAACGTCGAATTCATCATGCAGCTGCAAGGGATTGATTCAGGTGCCAGGCGGGAGCGAGCGGAAGAAGCGCTTAGCTCGCTCGATTTGGGCGAATTGGCAGATCGACGCCCGAATGAAATGTCGGGGGGTCAGCAGCAACGCGTTGCCATTGCGCGTGCCATCGTGACCAATCCGGTGCTGCTGCTGGCTGATGAACCGAGCGCAAACTTGGACACCAATACCACCAAGGAACTCTGCGAGCTGTTGACCCGTGTAAATAAAGAACGTGGCGTCACGATTCTAACCGCGACCCATGACCCTCTGGTGATGGGGTACGCGGCGCGACAAGTCACGCTTCGGGATGGCGAAATTACCGACGAACAACGGGCAACGCCTGAGGCCACGTGAAACCGCGCGAAATTGCGATTCTCCTCGCTGCGTTTCTAGGGTTTTACGCCAATACTGCCGAATTTGATCTGCGGCTTAAGTGGTTTACGACCTTGTCGGCGTTGCCTCCCGACGACGTTCGCCGCACGGTGACGCACACGCCGACCCTCGATCACAGTGCCGATGTCCGGTTGATGTTTAAGCACGAGGGTGGCCCATGGAGTTTTGAAATTGATCATGCCACCACATGGGTCCAGGGGGATTCGTATGGTGTTGGTGGCTTAACGCAAGGTTCGTTGGACCGCGCTCCGGATTCCGATCGTGCCCGCTTAATGTCGCTGACTTGGGATTTGGACAAAGGCCGAAGCCACCGAGCTTTTCATCGATTGGATCGTTTTGCGATGAGTTACCGAAACAATGCCTGGGGCGTTACCGTCGGTCGCCAGGCGGTTTCTTGGGGCAGTGGTCGGGTGTTTCAGCCGCTCGACCTCTTTAATCCTTTTGGCCCAACGGCCGTGGACCGGGATTACAAGCCAGGCGATGACCTCATCCTGGTCGAGCGCCTTTTCACTAATGGGAGCGATTTGCAGTTACTCACCGTCGGGCGCCGACGCGATGGGTCTGTACGAGGTGACGAGTCGAGTTACGCGCTGAAGTGGCACGGCTACATGGGCGAATCAGAAGTCGAATTGCTGGGCGCTCGACACGTGGGCGACGACATCCTTGGCCTGATGTTGAGGATTCCCGTTGGCCCCGCGCTGATTCGTTCGGATATCGCCGCTTCGCGTGTCGGGGCAAGCGATTGGTATGTCTCAGCGATCCTCAACGCGGATTACAGCTTTGGTGTGGGTGATCGCTCCGCCTATGTGTTTGGCGAGTACTTCCATAATGCCTTTGGCCTGGATCGCCTCGATCCCGCCGGGGTTCAAATGCCGAGTGAACTTGCGGACCGCGTTGCACGTGGCGAACTATTTAACGTTATGCAGGACTACTTGGCGTTGGGGTTGCAATACCAATGGCACCC
>CAJWCW010000234.1 GCA_913030615.1 uncultured Gammaproteobacteria bacterium
ATACCCCGTCGATGATTGGCCCGATGACGACTAGAAATACGATCGTATTCATCAGTGCGTGGGCGAGGCCCTGCGCGTTTCCCAGCAAAATGTCGACGAACACCGTAAATCGAAAGCGTTTGAACGATTCACTGCTCTCGCTTCCGAAACGCTGTTTTTCTTTCTGATTACCGCCAAGACTCTGAACCGCAAGTACGTTGTCCATGCCTTCTTCGATGGTGCTGGTCGTGGATGCGCCCGCTATCCGGCTACGCTCTTGGACACGCCTCATGGCCGATGAAAAAGGACCGGTGATCAAGATGAACATAGGGAATATAGCGGCTGCAGCCCAGACCACAGCAGGGACGTGTGGATACGCGCTCCACATGTTGTACATCGCTGCGCTAAAGACTGCGGTAGATAGAGTTGGTCGGTTAATCACCTCATAAAAGATCTGATTAATCGAGGGCGCGTCATACATGACTCGATAGATAGTGTCTCCTATCCTTTGGTCGTCGAGTGTTGTGATAGGTAACGCTTTAATTCGTTCGAACAGCTTGGCGCGAATCAGGTGGTTAACGGACTGCGTCAACCTGGAGTTCATCTTGTATTCGTAATAACCAACGATACCGCCGGAGAAACTATGACCGCCGTGCGTCAAGTTTTCTTGCTGTGTGGCCGTATCCATTCCTTCTTCCATACCAGCTTCCGTTGTATCGTTTTGGGCATCGGAGTACGCCCCAAAAACGACGACTAAAAGAACCGAAATACCAGTGAGCCATGCCATGATTTCGAATGCTGACATTCCTTGAAAAACGGCCAACAGGGGATGTAGCCATGCGGGATAACCAAGGTAACCAGTGCTCGGATCGCCAATGATTTCTCGACCGAGCACTACGTGATCGATGATGATTTTCGATCCCCAAGGGAGGACAAAAACAGGGAACATCAGGGAAAGTAGCGTTAACGTCCATTTAATCGCAAACCGGATTTTGAAGAAGCGAACGTAAAACCATCCCCGCCCGAGCACCTGCATGGTCTCGAGAAAACCCATCCTTGTGTACGAGGCAAAGATGTCCTCTTGGTTACTGGGATCGTGTTCTAGGGTTGATGGTTCGGTCACTGTTACGCCGCTCCGATTCGTGACAGATTGGTTTCTGCCTCAACAAATGCCCGGTAACGTCCGCCTTCGCGTTGCATCAACTCCTGGTGATTGCCGCTTTCGATGATCCGTCCCTCGTCGAGATAAAGAATATTGTCGGCTCGTCTTATGGTTGAAATCCGATGGGTGATGAGGAAAATCGCGCGGTCTCGCCCCCATTCCGACAAATTTGCCATGACGCGTTGTTCGGTTGCGGCATCTAAAGATGCCGTTGGTTCGTCAAGTATTAATATGGGGGCATCGCGAACGACGGCGCGCGCAATCGAGAGTCGTTGGCGCTGACCGGTCGACAATTTACCGCCGCGGTCACCAAGGACCGTATCGAGTCCGTTTGGTAGACCGTTTACGTAGTCATCCATACAGGCTATTTGCACCGCACGGTTTATCTGAGCATCGTCAGCTTGGGGTGCAACGTATCGAATGTTGTCGCGAACACTCATTGCAAAGAGAACGTTTTCCTGCAACGCGATGGCGACATTCGCTCTGAGAGACGCAATTTGATATCGATTTAATGGACGATCATCAATCGAGATGGTGCCGGAAGACGGATCGTAAAGCCGGAGAAGCAGCGACATCACCGTACTTTTGCCAGAACCCGTGGGTCCGATTATTGCTGTTACGGAGCCGGGTTTGGCGACAAAACTCACGTCTTCGAGTACTGGACGATCCTCTTCGTACCGGAAGCTCACGTCCTGAAAACGAATTTCTCTATTAATGCTAGTGAAGGCTACGGCGTCGGGATCGTCTTCGATATCGGGTTCGATATCCAGAATATCGAACACACGACTAAGACCCATCGCCATGTCTTGGGCAGAAAGCCAGTTGCGCATGAAGGCGCGGACATTACCCACCGTTTCAAAGAATTTGCCGCGAGCAAAATTAAAGGCCGTCAAATTCCAAATGGTGAAACTGAATGCCATCGCCGCGATTAGTTCTTTGGCGAAGACCTCGTTTCCCAGATTCGTGCTGATGGCGATAAAAAACTCGCCACCTAAAAGAAACGCCGACGCAATCGTGAACATCAGGATGGTGACTAGCGCAATCAGCCGTCGGACCTGAAACGCCGCATTCATCGCGATTACGGAATCGGACTCCATCTCCGTTTGAGTTTTCTCTTCGGCGTTGTGTGCCTTGATGAGTTTGATTGATGCAAAAGCCTCCTGAATACGCGACGTTACGTCCGAGGTAGCAGCCCGATAGACTAGGCTTCGTGTGCGCATACGGGGCATTCCCCATCGAGACAAGAGGATGGCTGGAATGAGTAGAGAGAACGCGATGGCACCCATGACGGGGCTTAAAAAAGAGAGCAAGAAAAGCGCATAGACCCAATACCAGCAGATCAATATCAGTCCGACGAGTCGGCCGATAACGGTGGTGACCTGGGCGCTGTCAGCATAGATTCGATAGATCGAATCACCTGTACGATGGCCGCTGTGGTAGTTCAACGAGAGTTGATGCCACCGTTCGACCAGGGCCAGGCGTAGATCTTGATTAATTCGCTGCATAATCCAGACGGTGTAGTAGGGCACGACCATGCCTATCGGAAGATTTATTGCCCAAA
>CAJWCW010000235.1 GCA_913030615.1 uncultured Gammaproteobacteria bacterium
GGAGAGGTGGCCGAGTGGCTGAAGGCGCTCCCCTGCTAAGGGAGTATGGGTAATACTCATCGAGGGTTCGAATCCCTCCCTCTCCGCCAATTATGTATTTAAGTAGTTGTTTAAATTACTTAAAAAATAAAACGAGAAACTTTTACCATCGGATTCGCCCCGGGTCGTGTTCTATTCGCGGTTGGCGTATTAATACGCTAGTACGAGCTTAGGGCGCTCGGCGCAGGGCTGGGATGCGTCCGTAGCTCAGGCTCCTCCATAACCATTCGCACGGCCCGAATTGAAAACGTGACAGCCACCAGGGCGACACAATCAGTTGAATGATCCATATCGTGGCGACAATTGGATAGAGCATCCAACGGTCTAATTCGCCAACTAATGCGAAACCCACGCCAGTGAATAAAACCAGGGCGAACACGGAGTGCATTAGATAATTGCTGAGAGCCATTCGACCGACAGCGGCTAAAGCGTGACGCGCCCTCGACCAATAACTTTTCTGACATACATAGAGGATCAACCCCAACCAGCCGAAGGCCATACCGAGCCTTCCGAGGTGGTAGGTCCAGTGCAGGTAAGGGTACGTCTCCAGGAGCTGAAAACCGGAACGAGCTGCTAGCAGGACTTCCCAGCTATTGATAACGAGTCCTGTGCCGAAGCCGATGATCATAAGCTTCACGTAGAACTTGGTGGATTTCGAAGCATCGAGAATGGATTGTTTAAAGAGCGCCATGCCGATGAGCATCATTATCAACGCGTCCCAAAAAAGTATTGTCGGAATAGCGCTAAAGATCATTTCGGTGGCTTTCCCAGCATTGAACAGAAAGGCGTTGGGATAACTCGCACGCCGTTGCTTCAGTTCGACTTCTTCGGTCCCGGCTGGAACCAGGTAATCGGATTTAAAGCCGTACCACGCCTCTGCCATTTCTAACGCGGCGGGCTCGCTGAATTCAGGATTTGATGCGATCTCGATGGCCGCTTGCTGGCCGATCTCGAGCGAATATTTGAAACCCACAAGAAACCCAGTATGGAGGACAAGAACCACTAACGCTGAAATCAACAACTTTCTTGGGGACGCGTTGCGAAAGCGGAAGAGCACAAACCCGGCCAGCGCATAGGTGACGAGAATGTCTCCGGTCCAGAAGAGTATGTACGCATCGACCAAGCCGAAAGCTAAAAGCCAGGCGTTTCGCCGATAGAACATCGCTGCCCCCCTCGCGCTCGGTCCTGTTGCCAAGAGCACGATCGAGGCGCCAAAGAGCATCGAAAAGAGCGCTCTCATCGCACCTTCAAAGAGGACATCGATGGTGGCCCAAACCGCCAGGTTTATGGGCAGTTCGCCGATACCGTCAGTGGGGTCTAGATCCGGCGAAAAGTAGCTCGCGGAATGCATACCCATGCCGACAATATTGAGTAGTAGGATCCCCAGTAGCGCAAAACCACGAAGTACATCGAGGGACAAGATTCGATCGCTTTCGCGTACAGGCTGAGTGGTTGCGAGGCCTATCACGCTTTCCCTACTTTGCGGGGGGTATTACGAACACTAACCCCAGCCCGAAACATCTGCCTTCCGATTTTCGCAGCAAATAAATCACTGGGGAATGCGAGTACCTGCCGCATTGTGTTCAACTGCGTTTTGTGGGATTCCAGGGAAGATTTCGCGAAACAGGGTCAACATATTCATGGTCGAACGACGGTCCGTTGTGGTGTGCAAACGACCAGGACCGCCTAGGGTCGGTGGTAATGCGAATCCGTGCGGGGTCCTGGCATGATGATGGAAAACCCAATCAACGCCCGCGTCGTCCATCTCTTTAAAAAAACGCTGCTTACTTTCGTCGGGTACGAGACCGTCGTCGGCACCGTTTTCGATCATTAAAACTGTGCGTGTGTTGTAGTTGTTGGCGCAGGTTTTAACCGTTGGCCGTTGGATCCCAAATCGCTCCGGGTTCGGATCTTCGCCCGTTTGCAACAGTCCATGAAAAGAGACCGCCCCTCCAAGGTCGAGACCTCCGCGAACGCATTCGATGACAGCGACGCCGCCGAAACAATAGCCGATAGCTGCGGGAGACAAGTTCCCATCAACGGTCTCGTGCGACCGCCCGTGATCGAGCCATTCTTGCAGCAGGGATCGAAACAATTCGTGATCGTGATCCATTGCCACCATTCCTTCGAAGCACTTGGCCTGGAAGGCATGAATCTCGCTTTCGTCGGTAGGAAAAATACGTTGATCCGGGGGTACGATATTGCCGTACAAATCGATTGCTAAGCCCACATATCCGACGCGGGCTAGATATTCGGCGACGTCGACATCGAAAAACTTAAGTCCCTGGTAGTTATGAATCACCAATACGAGAGGCCGTGGTCCGGTGGATTCCGAGGGGGCAACCAAGTGTCCAACGTAATCGTTGCCGCGAAATGTAAAGCCAATTTCGGCCTTTCTTAGGTCGGTTGCAGGTGGCCAAAATTCGAGAGAATCTGCCATCGTGATCTTTTTTCGCGTGTTCGTTAGACGAAATGTACCGCAAGTGGTCACATTGAGGTGGAAAGTTTGAAGAGATAAAAGTCGGCTTGGGTGTATTGCGAAAATTATGGTGTACATGCATGGTCGATAGGTTCATACAATTTGGTGGCTGCTAATCCAAGGAGGTTGCGATGAGCTACAACAACATTATTTATGAGAAGGACGAACGTCT
>CAJWCW010000236.1 GCA_913030615.1 uncultured Gammaproteobacteria bacterium
GCTCTCGAGGTCTATCTTGAAGACGTCATCCCTACGGTCAGAAAAGCCACAGAATAACGCATGGATTTTGATCGAAGTCGGCTAACACTCGCAAAGTTACACATCGTCGATTAATTCCGAGAAAGCGATAAGACGTTGGGCTTCTTCGTAATGAAGTTTCTCGATCAGGTGGCCATCCATAACGGCAACGCCCTTCCCTGCAGATAAAGCCTCGGTCCATATTCTCGTGATCTTTTTTGCGTGAAGCAGAGCTGACTCTTCTATTCCGAATATTCGGTTTGCGGTGTCAATCTGGGACGGGTGGATCAGGCACTTTCCATCGAAGCCTAAATTACGGCCCTGCTCGCAAATCCGTTCGAATGTTCTTTTATTCTCAAAATCGAGGTGTACACCGTCTAGAACGTCGCGGTGCTCAGATCGCGCGGCGTTCACACATCTCGAAAGCGCATAAAGCACGCTGTCACGATTGTCGCTGTGTCGAGCCCTTAAGTCGGCGACTAAATCGCTCGTACCCATGACCAAAACGTCGACGGGTGATTGGGCGATCTCTTCTACGTTGATAACTCCACGTGGCGTTTCGATCATGGCCCAAATTTCCTGTCGCCGACCGGACGCAGCATTGAGACGCTTGCGTAACTCAACAACCTCCTCTGCTCGCTCCACCTTCGGGAAAAGAAGCGCGTCGGCGGGCGACGCTGCCAACGCTTCGATGTCATCGTCCCACCAAGGTGTTCCGGATCCATTACAGCGAACCACAAGCTCCCGATTACCGTAACCGCCTTGATCTAAGACTTTTCGGACAAGTTCTCGCGCGCTAATTTTTGAATCGGCCGCAACGGCATCTTCCAGATCGAAAATAACGACGTCACAAGCCAAAGAGCGCGCTTTCGCCATCGCACGTTCGTTGATACCCGGCATGAACAATGCCGAACGGCGGGGTCTCATCAGTAGAGCCTCGTCAGCACACCTATCACCGCGCATGCTGGTCTTAACACAAGATTCTCCCCCATTAGAATGAACCGCAATTCACGACGTTTGACCTGACGAACGCCTCCGTATTCCGGTCGGTAAACCGCCATATGAAGATTCTCACGGATCGATCCGATCCCGAATAATCTATGCCAGATGATGATTGATCGACCAAGATTAGGATCTCAGCATCACAATTCAAATCGCGGCAGTCCTTCATCCAGCTGTACACCAAATGTGTTCAGAGCCATCGCTAGCATAGTGTATTGTCCGACGGTAAAGACGATATCCATGACTTGTCGGGTATCGAAGTGTTCATTGAGTTTTGCCCATACGTTGGCGGATAACACTTGATTTCTCGTGAGTTCGTCGGCCACATCGCACAGTAGTTGTTCGACTTGGCCCAGACCATCTCCCGAAGTTCCGATAGCCTGGATTTCGTCATCATTTAAGCCCGCTTCTTTAGCGATGACGACGTGTTGGCCCCATTCGTATTCCGAATCGACGAGTTTTGCAGTCCGGAGGATCAGTACTTCCCGTTGTCTCACGTCTATCGTCGATTTACCCAGGACATGATTCGCGAACACGAGCCAGCGCCGAAGCAGGTCGGGATGATGAATTAACGTTCCGAAAACATTGAAGACTCGGCCACCAGCCACGAACGGTTGCATAAGATCCCTCTGTGCCGCATCCCAATCAGATTCCGGCAGCGGCGGGATTCGCGGTTCTGATAAGCGCATGTTTTCCTCTCTCACGGTGAATTAACAAGGTTGTCCATTCTGCACCACTTAGCGCCGTTCCAACGCGCCGGGTTTCGCATACTTCAATCACGACGTACTATCTTGAGAATATATTTACACACAGGGCAGCGTCATGGCCTTTCGCGCGATCGACGAGATTCAATTCGGGGTTTCCATGTTTCCAACCGATTATTCGATTCAGCCCGTCGAACTCGCGAAAGCGGTTGAGGAACGCGGCCTCGACAGTTTGTTTTTCCCCGAACACACCCATATACCCGTGAGTCGTAAGTCACCCTTTCCGGGAGGGGGCGACCTGCCAAAACAGTACTGGCATGCCCACGATCCATTCGTCGCGTTGGGAGCCGCTGCTGCCGTGACCGAACGTATTCTCTTGGGGACCGGGATATGCCTAATCATTGAACGTGATCCGATTACCACGGCGAAGGAAATCGCGTCACTCGATATGATTTCCAACGGCCGCAGTGTCATCGGAATTGGTGCTGGTTGGAATCGCGAAGAGATGGAGAACCATGGCGCAAATTTCCCAAACCGCTGGGCCATTGTTCGAGAAAAGGTGCTCGCCATGCGTGAAATTTGGACGAAGGAGGAAGCCGAGTTTCATGGCGAACACGTTGATTTCGAACCGATTTGGTCATACCCCAAACCAGTACAGAAAAACGGCCCACCGATTTGGATAGGCGCCAACTCGAAGTGGGTCTTCGATCGAATCGCCGATTATGCGGACGGCTGGATGCCTATCGGTGGATTGGGGTCCGGGAACATGGACCGTCTGCGCGACGCATTCGAAGCTCATGGTAGAAAAGTTGAGGAACTCGATCTAGCACTGTTCGGCACTCCAATGAACGCGGATCAGGCGCGCGGCAGGATTGACCAGGGATTCGACCATCTCATTTTTAACCTGCCAGCGGAGACGGCGGATACCGTTCTGCCGATCCTTGACCGTTGCGTAGAGGTC
>CAJWCW010000237.1 GCA_913030615.1 uncultured Gammaproteobacteria bacterium
AATGACTAATGACTAATGACTATCAGGAACGATATTCAGCATTAATGCGAACGTATTCGTACGAAAGATCGGACGTCCATATCGTTTCTTGAGAGCTTCCTCGACCGAGATCAATCGTTATATCGTATTCGTCTTTAGCCATAACTTCCGCCCCATCCTCTTCGCGATAACTGTCTGAAACCATACCTCCTATCGCCACACGAACATCATTTAAATTGAGCGAAACCCCGTATGGATCCAAATCCTTGACACCTGCCCGCCCGATGGCCATGCAAAAACGTCCCCAGTTGGGATCGCCCGCAAACAACGCCGTTTTGACCAGCGGAGAATGCGCTACCGTATAGGCAACACGCATACATTCCGATGCATCAAGCCCTCCATGAACGTGAATCGTTATAAAACGTGTAGCCCCTTCAGCATCTCGCACTGTCCGCATGGCCAGTTCACGAACGATCGGTGTTAAACCCAGGAACAACTCGGAGTACTCAATCGACAACTCGTCATGTATGACTTCGTGGTCCCCTACTCCCGATGCCACCACCACAAAAGAATCGTTGGTCGAAGTATCTCCATCGACTGTCAAACGGTTAAAACTTAGTTCCGCGAGATCGAAAGTTAATCTTCGAGCAATTTCTGGAGTTATAGACGCGTTCGTGCCAACGAAAGCCAACAACGTCGCCATGTCGGGTCGAATCATCCCTGAACCTTTGACGATTCCGGTGCCAATCGCTTCACGACCACCTAATGTAAAGCGATTTGAAAGCCCCTTCGGAGCAGTGTCAGTCGTCATAATCGCTGCCGCTGCCTGGGCCCAATGGTTGGGACTAAGCGCTTGGTGAGCCCGGTCGATAGCGGCAAGAATATTTTCCATCGGTAGAAATTCGCCGATAACCCCGGTGGAGAATGGTAATACCTCTGAAACCTCACACTCGAGAAGCGAAGCCAAGTATGCGCACGTTTGCACAGCATTGTTCACGCCGCGCTCTCCCGTCGCTGCATTCGCGTTACCGCTATTCACAATGAAACCGCGGGCGGGACCGGGACAAGCTGACGCAATTTCGACGGGTGCCGCCCTGTAACTGTTGCGTGTGTACACGCCACCAACGGTCGCTCCAGGTTCGAAAGCAAACACTGCAACATCGTCACGACCTGTATCGCGAATGTCGGCATCCGCAGTACCCACTCTAATTCCAGGAACCTCTTCAAGTACCCCCATAACAGGCAAATTGACGGACACTTAAATCAACCTCGTGAAGTTACGCAGCTCGACCATGACACTGTTTATATTTCTTGCCTGAACCACAAGGGCACTTTTCATTACGTCCGACCTTACGATCCTCTCGGACAAACGTTTGCGGCTTGCCTACCGCCGAGGGGGCCATTAGGTCATCACCCGAAACGCCCATTTGATCGATATTCGCTTGGGCGGCTTCGGAGCCCCGAAATTGCATACGCTTACTGTTCTCGACTCGACGCCTCCTCTCCGCTTCGCCAAGATCCTCGCCACGGTCCAATTCGACGCGAGATAGAATCCGAATCACATCCCGCTTAATGCCGTAAAGCATCTCCTGGAAAAGTTCGAACGACTCTCGTTTGTATTCTTGCTTCGGCTGCTTTTGAGCGTACGCCCGCAAATGTATTCCTTGGCGAAGATGGTCCATCGTCCCTAGATGCTCTTTCCACTTTTGGTCAAGAACGTTGAGCATGATTTCCTTCTCGACACGATTCATATCTATGCCTTCCGAGCTCCATGCGGCAACTTTCGCCTCATACTCCTCCTGAACTCGTTCGCTAACACTTTGCCGCAAATCGTGTTCCGTGACCTCGTCTTCAGCCGAGACTAGTTTCCCTAGCGATTGTTCGGAGTTGAACTCCGATACCAAGGTCTTTTCTAGCTCCGGTATGTCCCACTGCTCCACGATACTCTCTGGTGGAATGTGGTCAGAGATCGCTTCGTCCACAATTTCTGCCCGAATGTCCGTTAGCATTTCGCGAATATCGGCAGCCTCCATTAACTCATTTCGTTGTTGGTAGATCACCGTCCGTTGATCATTCGAAACGTCGTCATATTCAAGAAGATTCTTACGAATATCGAAATTCCGCCCTTCAACTTTACGTTGAGCGCGCTCGATCGAGCGATCAAATATCGCCCCTTCCGCAGATACACCCTTAATCTTCTCACCCGTATCAGGATCCTTCTCGGTATAGGCACGATCTAACATTCCGCGAACCCGATCGGCTCCAAAAATTCGAAGTAAGTTATCTTCCCAAGAAATGAAAAAACGCGAAGATCCGGGATCACCTTGTCTCCCAGCGCGGCCGCGCAACTGATTATCGATCCTGCGGGATTCGTGCCTCTCCGTCCCAACAATATGTAGCCCCCCTGCAGCGACCACTTGGTCGTGAGTTTCCTGCCAAGAAGCTTTGATATTAGCGACGGTTGAAGGGTCAGGTTCTTGACCAAGTTTATCCACCTCGGTTTGCCAATTACCTCCTAGCACTATATCGGTGCCTCGTCCCGCCATGTTCGTAGCGATCGTCACGGCACCTGGACGACCTGCCTGAGCAATAATTTCCGCTTCACTTTCGTGCTGTTTAGCATTGAGTACATTGTGAGAGATCTTGGCTTGGTTTAGCTCAATGGCAATCCTTTCAGACGATTCGATCGACGCTGTTCCGAC
>CAJWCW010000238.1 GCA_913030615.1 uncultured Gammaproteobacteria bacterium
AAGAACAAGGCGTGCCCTGCCTTGTTTTTGAGATCGATGCACAAACCACGTTTGTTGCGATGCAAGTTTTGCTCATCCGGACCCCGCCGAGTCCCAGTGATGGAACCTACGGTCGCGGGTGGCTCGATCTTAACGACATCCGCTCCCCAGTCAGCGAGCAATCGCACCGCCGTCGGTCCAGCTCGAGCGATGGTTAAATCGAGAACCTTGTAACCCGATAACGGTAGCGCACCCATATGTTGCGATCCTCAAAAGTTGTCACGATGGTGAATTGGACTCGTCGATGCAACCGCTAAGCCACTCGGCCCAGAACGACTTCGTTACCGCGACGCGGGATCGACGGGACATTCTGCGAAAGGATTAGGGAGCAAGCAGCCAACGCAGCGCCAATCAAAAAGACCAAACTCGGGGATGTAATCCAAATGATCCCAAAGACAGCCGGAATGATCACGGCAGCGATATGATTGATCGTAAAAGAAACGCCCGCGGTCGACGCGATATCGGCAGGGTCAGCTATCTTTTGAAAATACGTCTTGATCGCGATCGCAAGCGCAAAAAACATGTGGTCGACGACATAGAGTCCGGCCGCTACGTATCCATTGTCCACAAACGCGTACGCGGTGAAGACGAGAATCAGGCCCGTATATTCAAACGTCAACGCGTACTTTTCGCCGATGCGTCCAATCAAGGCACCGATGCGCTCCGCAAATAACCAATTAAAAAGATGGTTCACCAGAAAAAGGGCCGCGATGTTGCTCGCGCTGTAACCGAATTTTTCAACCATCAGAAAACCGGCGAATACGACAAATATCTGACGACGTGCCCCCGAAAAAAAAGTCAATCCGTAATACAGCCAATAACGTCGTCTGAGCACCAGGTTTTTGCGCTGAATGGTCTTCGATTCAAAGTGGGGAAAGCCGCGCCATAAGACGACGGCCAACGCGACCGCAAGAGTGCCAGCTAGCAGATAAATCCATACGTAATCGAGTTCGGCAACGTCTAATAGAACCCACAAAACACCGTATGCAAGCAGAGACGTGAGTGAGCCCACGGATATCAGTCGTCCGAGAATTCGCGGCGCTTCTTCCAACGACAACCACTGCAGTGAAAGCGATTGCTTGATCGTCTCCATGTAATGGAAGCCAATGGACATCAGGACCGCCGCAAAATACAGGCCATACTCCGAAGGGAAAAAACCGGTCAGCGCAATCCCAAGGCCGAATATCGCAAGTGCCATCACCGCGAAGGTTTGCTCCTTTAACAACAGCAACACGAACACGGTTGTAAATGCGAGGAACCCTGGAATTTCTCGAAGGCTCTGAAGTATCCCGATTTCAACACCAGTAAATGCGGCTTTTTCTATCGCGAAGTTGTTGAGCAAGGCACTCCATGCGGAGAAACCCAACGGCATTGCGATGCTTGCAATAACAAGAAAGGTGACCGGCGTTTGCCAATGTCGTTGCATCAAATGGCGCATCACTAGCGAAGGCGTGACAACGTGCTAGATTACACCATCGTCGGAAAGACCTCTGAATCCTGCGGGTTCAGATCGAATGGCTCTCGTTCATGCCGAGAAAAATGTACACCTGCACTTGGGCTCCCACGGTCTTTGGGGGGCAGCAAGTAACGGGCGCAGAAAAATCGGGATCGACTTTTCCTGGGCACGCTGCGTTACAGCAGTACGTTGTGCCCCGCGTACAAAAAATCGAAGAGCTCGGCCTCTCGCACCTTCTCATCGCCCAACGCTGGTGGGGTTCCGGGAGCGAAATGGAAAGCTCGTCGCTTGATTGTCTCGCCATGACCGCTTTCCTCGCGGGACAAACCGATCGAATCCATCTGGTGACCGCCATTCACCCTGGTTTCTTCGAGGCAACCGCGATTGCTAAATGGGGAGCCACCATGGAATGGTTATCGGGTGGCCGTTGGGCAATCAACGTCACCAGCGGCTGGAATCTAAAAGAATTCGACATGTACGGTATCGACGCACTCGAACATGATCAACGCTACGAGCGCTCAAGTGAGTTCATCGACGTGTTACGGGGTGCCTGGACAGAGTCTCCGTTCAACTATCACGGCGAATTTTACGACTGCAACGAATTGCAACTGGAACCACGTCCTTCAACACCGATCGAGGTATTTCAAGGCGGCCAGTCAGACGCTTCAATCCAGATGGCGGCTGCCAAATCGGATTGGATGTTTCTTAATGGAGGATCGCTGGAGCGCATCGAGAGCGTCATCCAAAAGGTACGTCGAGCCACGAAATCGACGGGCCGAACGGTTCGATTCGCACTCTATGCGGCACCCATATGCCGCGATTCCGACGAAGAAGCCTGGGACGTGATACAGAAACGGGTCGATGCAATTGACCCGGATTTCGCCAAGAATCGGCGACGCGCGACAAGTGGAGCTCAAGGCATGTGGTCGAGCGAGGAAGAGCTTTCCTTGCTTGATTCCAACGAAGGTTACGCGTCACGGTTGATCGGAACCCCCGAAACGATCATGGCTC
This sequence comes from uncultured Gammaproteobacteria bacterium, assembly GCA_913030615.1. Lineage (GTDB taxonomy): Bacteria > Pseudomonadota > Gammaproteobacteria > Pseudomonadales > Azotimanducaceae > UBA11889. The sequence continues at coordinate 2,507 of CAJWCW010000238.1, forward strand.
GAATCGAAGCCTTCCAAGAAATCGGTGTCGAGATGCTTCATTTCGACACGTCGGACGAGCTATTCCTCCGCGACGTTCTTCCCGAGATTCAATAGGTCAGGTACGAAGGATACCGACGTCGCTAGTCAGGAAGACCCAGTATTCGTTTGGCGATAA
>CAJWCW010000239.1 GCA_913030615.1 uncultured Gammaproteobacteria bacterium
AATTGATCAGTATGAAATGCCATAGCGCTTCCTGGATGGGCAATATGGCCGTGGTATGACGATAACTGGTATGTGGTACCGAGTACGTGGCGCAACAACTCGTGAAGAGCCGGATGCAGAAGCAGATCGCGAAACACTTTGCCCTTATTAAGCAAGAATTTGATCAATTGCTTTTTATCTTCGCCGTGATACGCAACACCAAGCTGTTCTTCGGCTTCCTTTTGCTCACAAAGGCGAGCACGAATCGCGATTAGTTGATCGGGGCTCAAGGCTCCCTCGAGCAGGCAATAGCCAAAATCATCCATATCTGCTCTCGCACACTGAAGATCATGGGTCGCGGTGGGTCGGTCTCGATTCGAATAGCTCATAGGTCTTTAGGTCTGAGTTTTGTCATACCTCAGTCTACGCTGGGGTGATCACCATCCCAACCGATCCACTGCGAGACCTAGACAACTTAAAGATCTAAAAGGGTTTATTTTCGCTGGTTGGTGTTTTAGCGTTTCGGGACGAGCGCTAGTAGCGCTCCCAGTACACCGCCCTAATGAGGAGCACGCTATGGAGATCCACGGTGATTGCGACAATCGATTTTCCTCGGTAAAGGAAGCATTTGAACGCAACTTCACGGAGCACGGGGATATTGGTGCGAGCTTTGCCGCGACCATCGACGGTGAATTCGTGATCGATATGTGGGCAGGACACCGAGACCGTGCAAAAACTTTGCCTTGGGAAAGGGACACCATCGTCAACGTGTTTTCGACTACCAAAACCATGACAGCGCTATCTGCCTTGATCTTATTGGATCGCGGTGAGCTCGACGTCGACGCGCCGGTTACCAACTACTGGCCGGAGTACGGACAGAATGGCAAGGAAGGAACATTGGTCCGTCACTTTCTTGGCCATTCGGCCGGGCTGCCTGGGTTTGGGGAAAAACTGACGAAAGAGCAACTCTACAGTTGGGATACCGTCGTGGAGGTTCTAGCGAGACAAGAACCCTGGTGGCAGCCGGGCACCATGGGCGCCTACCACGCGATTACACAAGGCTTTCTCGTAGGCGAATTGGTACGGCGAATCAGTGGCCAATCGTTGGGAACTTTTTTCAAGAACAATGTAGCGCAACCACTCGATGCCGACTTTCACATTGGTCTCGACCCGCAGCACTTTCATCGAACCGCAGAGATGCTCGGCGGTGTAGCACCCCCTCAACTACCCGATCCTGATCAAATTCCGGACTACATGAAGGGGCGTGAACAAGGCACGCCCAACGTCATGCCCCCCGAAACCAATTCCTCCGCTTGGCGCCAATCAGAAATACCCGCCGCCAACGGCCACGGCAACGCACGGTCCGTCGTGCGGGCTCAAACAGCCGTTGCGAATGGTGGTACTGCGTTCGGCGTTGACCTCTTATCTCAAGTAACTATCGATAGGATTTTCGAAGAACAATGCGATCTCTTAGGCATGGGCGTCAAACACGGCATCGGATACGGTATTGCGTCCCCTGCATCCGCAGTCTTTATGGGCATTCCGGAAGAAATAAAACTTACCTTTTGGGGAGGCGCCGGCGGATCAACCATTATGCTAGACCACACCAATAGGGTCGTCCTTTCCTACGTCATGAACCAGATGGACATGCGTCTGCTTGGCGACACGCGGGGACGGAATTTGACAGCCAGTTTCTACGCCGCCCTCTCATCCTAAAGATGATTCGGCGAGGACAAAGAACTTGTCTAGTGAGATTGTATTAGCTGCACATAATCCAATCTAATAACCTACTTCCCCGTTACCAGGAGCTTGAATCATGGCGGACTTTCTTGAACGAATCGAAATTGGAAATACTGGACTACTATCGAGCCGACTCGGTATTGGGTCTACGTTCGATGCTTCCACTGCTGTAATCGAGGACGCTTTCGAACGGGGAATCAACTACCTCTATTGGGGTACCGTCCGTCAACCGGATTTCGCTCGCGCAATGGTCAATTTATCAAAACACCATCGAGACGAACTCATTCTCTCGGTGCAATCGTATTCGCAAGACCCAAGTAGCATCGAGGGGGAGGTCGAAGATGCACTGAAAACTGCGGGTATAGAGAATTTCGACTTCTTATTGCTAGGAAACCGAAACAGCGCGTTATCGGGAGAATATGTTGAGCTCTTCGAAAGATTGCGGGATCGAGGTTTGCTTCGTTATATGTCGCTCAGCAGCCACAATCGACCTTTCTTACCTTCGTTACTAGAAGATTACGAACAGGATCGAAGTCCATTCGAACTCCTGATGCTTCGCTACAACCCCGTACATCGAGGAGCGGAGACAGATGTGTTTCCCTTCATACCAAAGAGAAAACACCCCACGATCGCTACATACACTTCGACGCGTTGGGGACACTTGCTTGACGCCGATAAAATGCCACCTGGCGAAGTCCCGCTTACTGCTCGCGACTGTTATCGATACGCGCTTTCTAACCCCGCCGTTGACATGGTTATCGCCGGGCCGGCCAACGGTGATCAAATGGAAGAAGCTCTTTCCGCCCTAGAGGCTGGCCCGCTGGAACCCGATGAACGCGCGCGAATCGAGCGTATCGGCGCACATATCTATGCGCAATATGCCCCCCAGTATCCTGATGCCGGCGATGCCGAAGA
>CAJWCW010000240.1 GCA_913030615.1 uncultured Gammaproteobacteria bacterium
ACGCTAGGGGTGGTAGGTCTTGGATCAGTTGGTTCTCTTGTGGCTAAGGCTGCGCTGGACCTTGGTATGGAAGTTGTTGGTTACGACCCAGCGCTATCCATCGACGCGGCTTGGCGTCTTCCGAGCCAGGTTGTGCGCATGGAGAATTTATCGAGTCTTTTTTCCCGCTCGGAGCTTATTTCTTTGCATGTGCCGGCAAATCCAGAGACAACCTCGATGATCAATGCCGAGGCGTTGGCGAGCTTTCGGCCGGGTACCGCGTTGTTGAACTTTGCTCGCGAAGAAATTGTCGAGGTTCCGGCCGTTGTCAATGCGCTCGATACAGGAATTCTGTCGTACTACTTTACTGATTTTCCAAATTCACTTCTAAGTGGGCACGACCGGGCGCACGCAATGCCCCACATAGGCGCATCGACAACCGAAGCTGAAGAAAATTGTGCGGTGATGGCAGCGCGTCAACTCGATACGTATTTACAATATGGAAACATCGAGAATTCTGTGAATTTTCCCGCAATTTCTATGGAGCCGAGTGAAGGATACCGAATTGGAATCTCGAATAAGAATGTCGCCGGTTCACTTGGTGGGTTGTTATCCGTGCTCGCTGATCGTCAGATCAATGTCATCGATTTGATCAATAAAAGTCGCGGCGAGATTGCCTACAACTTGATCGACATCGCGGACCCACCGAGCGATCAAATTCTTGCCGACCTTTTAGCCATTGAGACGGTCATTGGTGTACGCGCGATCGCAAATGAGATTGTCTAGCGAAGGGATTTTGGCGCCTCTTTTGACGTTCCACAAATCGTCCTGGTTCCATTACTTCTAGCGACTGCTTATCTATGGGAGGGAGTTCTCCAACGATACCACTGGCGATAGTTTCTGCTGCCAGTAAAGAACTGGTGGTGGCGGAGCTCCCATAACCGAGGCTGAGCCATAATGTCTCCGACGCCTGCCCGATGATCGGGGCTCGGTCAGAAGTAACGCAACGCCATCCCCGGTAACGTTGCACCCACCGAAATAGCGCGTGTCCGAACAGCTTCCTTAATCGAGTGCGATTGATATGAGTGGCGGCACTAGGGTCCCATCTACCGTGTTCGTAGGTAGACCCAGACGTCAGTATTGAAGGAGTTGATGGGACGACGTATCCATCGTCGACAACGGTCGTTCTTAACGGATCGAACCCAGATCGCGATCTAAAGAGATCGATTTGTCCAGGCACCGCCATAACCTCGAGTGAAGGTAGTCGTAACCGTCCGGGAATTGTCGTGCCTGTTGCAATTACAGTTGGTAGAGCCAAATCTTCGCTTAGTACGCCCTTGATCAATTCGACTCGCGGGTGGCTAATTAGTTTTCTACAAAGGTCCGGGACACTAACGACGGTTGATTTTGGGAAATAAACCGCGGGCCCGGGCAAGGTGGTGCCTGCTATATCTGATGCCTGGTCTGCCCGGACAAATCGGACCCAATCGCCAAGCGTTTCTGTCATCGACAGCAGTTGGGCGTGTGTCGTGTTTGGGCCCTGAAGCTGAAGTACGCCGTTGGACTCGGGGCGTAGGATCGAGGCAATCAAAGGTACTGAGAAAGTGTACCCCAGCACCCGGCGGTTCGCGTCTGGAGACCGAGGATCGGACAGACGCACGTGAGTGATGGCAGATGGAACACTCGATGTTGATCGGGCGACCTTGCCAGTCGGATCCAGCATGGTGACATTGATTCCTTTTTTCGCGAGCGCGTTTGCTGCCGCGCATCCGGCGAGCCCAGCGCCCGCGACCACGGCCTCCGATGGAGGAAGGCGCGGTTTGAACCGGGGTGTTGTTAACCGGCCGCATAAAGTGTGGCGTTTGTCAGGCAAACTGTTTATGCGCTCTACATGGAAACCGTTCCTTTGTAAGACTCGTCGGATGCTTCCTGCGGAAGAGAAAGTAGTAACGGTCCCGCCTGCACGTGTGCGCGTGTGCAATCTTGAGAGCAGCGATTCTTGCCACATCGCCGGATTGCGGTCCGGGGAGAACCCGTCTAAGAACCAAGCGTCTACACCTCTTTGGTCTCGCTCAATAAAGTCTCTAAGACCAGTAGCGACCTCTCCTACGTATAACGAAAGTTCGATATTCCCGCCCTTGAAAAAGCGACGATGCCAACCGGTAACAGCGGGAGGATATTGGTTCCATAGTTGGTCGACGAACGGTAGGGATTTTTCCCAGGTTTGTCCGATCCGTTTAAGATCAAGTAGTGTCAACGGGTGTTTTTCGAAGCTCACGAACCGAAGTCGGGTCGGCTTGCTGCGTTGTCGAAGGAACTCCGTTGCAGTGACCACGAAGTTCAAGCCCGTTCCGAAGCCGAATTCAACCACCGTAAAAACCGGCCCCCGCCCCATTCGTTCGACTAGTTTTGCTGGTTCCAAGAAAACGCGGTAGCTGTCGACGGAGCCACCTCTTGAGTAATAGATGTCCTCATAGCGTGGTGAAAATACTCGCCCGTCGCGAATTTCAATTAAGGCTGGTTCGATTATGGTGATATCGGTCGCGCGGGATTTTGAATCCATTCGCTCCACGATCCGGGATACAAGGCTGGTTCTGGTAAACCAGCGAGTAGGATAGCCATGATGTTTTGGGTTGCCGAAACCCC
>CAJWCW010000241.1 GCA_913030615.1 uncultured Gammaproteobacteria bacterium
GTCTTGGTCGGACCGTACACATCCCCACGCGAAACCCGCAAGGCCATGTCGGCGCTCCGAACCAAGGAAATATCAGCGCTGGTACTTGAGCGCCCTCCTCGCGACAGTTGAATTTCGCGGTTTCGCTCCCCACTATGGATGGACCCTGTCAGTTAATAGGCTCTCATGGAACAATTTCGCGGTACGACCATCGTATCTGTTCGTCGACCAGGCAAAGTGGCCCTCGGAGGTGATGGTCAAGTCTCACTAGGCGACACGATCATGAAAAGTAATGCCCGGAAAGTCCGGCGCATATCTGAGGATCGTGTGATCGCAGGGTTCGCGGGCGGTACGGCCGATGCGTTTACCCTATTCGAACGGTTCGAGGCTAACTTGGATAAATATCAGGGCAACCTCACTCGAGCCGCTGTCGAATTAGCAAAGGACTGGCGTGCGGACCGAGCGCTTCGTCGACTCGAAGCCTTGCTCGCTGTTGCTGATGAAGAATCCTCACTCATCATCAGCGGCAACGGCGACGTGATAGAACCCGAAGACGGACTCATCGCCATCGGTTCGGGTGGACCTTATGCTCAAGCTGCAGCTAAGGCTTTGCTCGATAACACCAAACTGAATGCTGAAGAGATCGTCTCCAGAGCGCTAACGATCGCTGCCGAGATCTGCGTTTACACCAATCACTCAACCACCATCGAGACTCTCGACGCTAAATCATGATGACTCCTCGAGAAATCGTTCACGAACTCGACCACCACATCGTTGGCCAGAACGACGCTAAACGAGCGGTCGCAATCGCCTTGCGCAATCGTTGGCGCCGTATGCAACTCAACGAGGATTTACGCGAGGAGGTCACTCCAAAGAACATTTTGATGATCGGTCCGACGGGGGTCGGTAAAACGGAAATCGCCCGACGACTCGCGCGGCTTGCCAACGCTCCCTTCATGAAAGTTGAAGCAACAAAATTTACTGAAGTCGGCTACGTCGGTAGAGATGTCGAGTCGATCGTCCGCGATCTTGCAGACATGGCGGTGAAAATGTTGCGTGAAACCGAGTTGGACAAGGTCCAGCACCGAGCCGACGACGCGGCCGAGGAGCGGATTCTCGACGCACTTTTGCCGGAACCTAGAACAACGCCGAGTGATGACAACGGAGAGAAAAAAGGCTCAGACACCCGGCAGAAATTTCGAAAAAAACTTCGCGAAGGAGAACTCGATGATCGCGAAATAGAAATTGATGTTGAAACCGCACAAATAGGTGTGGAGATCATGGCGCCGCCAGGAATGGAGGAAATGACCAGCCAGCTGCAAAATATGTTCTCGAGTCTTCCCACAGGAAAAACAAAGAGTGCCCGGCTAAAAATACGCGACGCCTATCGTCGTCTCCGTGAAGAAGAAGCAATAAAGCTGTTGAACGAAGACGAGATCAAGGCCCAGGCCGTTGACGCCGTGGAACAAACGGGCATCGTCTTCTTAGATGAAATTGACAAAGTCACCCGGAGGTCTGATCACGTCGGAGCCGACGTTTCGCGCGAGGGCGTCCAGCGAGACCTATTGCCGCTTATCGAAGGCTGCACGGTTTCCACTAAGTACGGGATGATCCGTACCGATCACATCCTCTTCATCGCCTCAGGGGCGTTCCATCTAGCCAAACCATCCGACCTTATACCTGAGCTTCAAGGACGCTTACCAATTCGCGTGGAGCTGCACCCACTAACGCCGTCGGATTTCAATCGAATCCTTACGGAGCCAGACGCGTCTCTCGTCGAACAGTACGTTGCGTTGCTTGGCACCGAAGGAATCGAGGTTACCTTCACTGAGGAAGCGCTAACGCGAATTGCTGAGCTCGCCTGGCAGGTAAACGAAAATACGGAGAACATCGGTGCACGCAGGTTGCACACAGTCATGGAGCGTTTGATGGACGAGGTTTCGTTCAGTGCCGGGGATACAACCAATTCACTCCACGTCGACGTAGCCTACGTTAACGACCACTTGGAGAGCTTGGTTACCGATCAAGATCTGTCGCGGTATATCTTGTAGGTGAGCCCGTGAACCCCCAGTCGATCACGTATCACGCCGCGTCCCGAACGCTCGAACTTTGTTATGCCGATGGCGTGGACTCGCTTTTACCGGCGGAGCTTTTACGGGTTTACTCGCCGTCAGCGGAGGTCCGTGGTCATTCCGAGTCAGAACGGAAGCTACAAACGGGAAAGAAACACATCGCCATCGATTCGATGGAATCGATCGGGAATTATGCGCTGCGAATTGTTTTCAGTGATGGACACGACACCGGCATCTATTCTTGGGACTACCTCGAAGATCTATCGCGTCACAAAGAAGAATACTGGCAAAAATATATTGTTGAATTGCAGGCAGCTAATGCGTCCCGATTACCCACGATTCCCGTCGGACAGTGGAAACCAGAGGTCGAATCGTGACCGAGGATCGAGTGAATTTCGGCCACGATTTCGTCGAGCCTGACGAAAAAACCCGACGCGTGGGTAATGTCTTTCGAACCGTCGCCAATCGATACGACATCATGAACGACGTGATGTCGTTTGGACTCCACCGAATTTTTAAGCGTATCGCCATCGAGACCACATCGTTAAGACC
>CAJWCW010000242.1 GCA_913030615.1 uncultured Gammaproteobacteria bacterium
CGAAGTTCGTAGCCCGGTTGGTAGGTTGGTTTTTCATCGCCCGTACTGCTCACGCCCATGTCGCCTGTGGCAACGCCGTTGACGCGGCCGTTTTCATCGAACAGGATCTCCGATGCGGCGAAGCCAGGGAAAATGTTAACGCCGAGTGCCTCGGCTTGTTCACCGAGCCATCGGCATAGATTGCTAAGGGACAGCGCATAGTTTCCGCTGTTGTGTAAAGGCTTGGGGATAAGGACTTTGGGTAACGGGATCTTGGTCGTTTCGTTCAACAGAAAGTAGTACTCGTCTGCAGTCACAGGATTTGAAACCGGCGCATCCATGTCCTTCCAATCCGGAAACAATTCGTCGAGTGCTTTGGGTACGAAGACCGCGCCGGAGAGAATGTGGGCTCCGATCTCGCTGCCTTTTTCAACGAGACACACGGATATTTCATGGTCGTATTCGGCGCCGAGTTGCATGAGGCGAGATGCGGCGCTGAGTCCCGCAGGTCCACCGCCAACGATCACGACATCGAATTCCATAGATTCGCGTGTTTGTTCTTCCACCCGACGCCCCTACCGTAAAGTTGCTGAATTATAAGGTGCAATGTAGGAGAATACCGCGCTCGACCGGATCGTCGATGACGATGCTTTAGAGTAGTCCGTTGATGATACCGATCGGTTTTCCAGCAGCAGACTTTGGATATTCATGAAGGTATTGGTACCCGTTAAGCGCGTCGTCGACGCCAACGTCAAAGTGAGAGTTAAGCCCGATGGGACGGGCATGGATTTGGCTAACGTAAAAATGGCGGTTAATCCATTTTGCGAAATTGGCATTGAAGAAGCCGTTCGACTAAAAGAAGCGGATATCGCCACCGAAGTCATTGCAATATCTGTGGGCGGTTCGCAGTGTCAAGAACAACTTCGTACGTGCTTAGCCTTGGGAGCGGACCGGGCGATCTTAGTTGAAACCGACGAGGAATTAGAACCGTTAGCGATCGCCAAGGTGTTGGTGGCCATCTACGAGAAAGAGCAGCCCGGCATCGTCATCTTCGGGAAACAGAGTATCGACAGCGACAATGGGCAGACTGGCCAGATGTTCGCGGCGCTGACCGGAATAGCGCAAGGCACGTTCGCATCGGAGCTGAGTATTACCGACGGAAAGGCGGAAGTGGTGCGTGAGATTGACGGCGGTCTACAAACCGTTCTGCTGTCTTTACCCGTCGCCATTAGTACGGATTTACGCCTCAACACACCGCGTTATGCATCGCTACCCAATATCATGAAAGCCAAGAAAAAACCGATGGATGTCACATCACCGGGCGATCTCGGTGTCGATGTTGGGGCGCGTACGACGGTTCTGAATGTATCGCCACCACCAGAAAGGGCAGCGGGTATCAAGGTCGAGAGTGTCGACGAGCTGGTGGATAAATTGCGTCATGAAGCGAAGGTGATCGAATGAGCATTTTGGTTATCGCGGAACACGACAACTCCGCGCTTCGTCCCGTGACGTTGAGTGTCGTTGCTGCGGCCGTCGAAATCGGCGGGGAGATTGATTTGCTGGTTGCCGGCAGTGCTTGCCAAACGGTTGCTGATGAAGCATCCAAGATCCCTGGTGTCACGCGGGTCCGCCTGGCCGACAATCCGGCTTACGAAAATGCACTCGCCGAGAACATGGCGTTACTGATCACTGAACTTGCCGAAGAGTACGATCATGTCCTGGCGGCTCACACCACCACGGGGAAGAATTTCTTACCTCGGGCGGCGGCGATGCTCGACGTGCAAATGATTTCGGACATCATCGCCGTTGATTCGGCGGACACGTTTAAGCGGCCTATTTATGCAGGTAATGCGATTGCTACCGTCCAATCCAGTGATGCGAGAAAAGTAATTTCTGTGCGAGGTACGGGTTTCGATCCGGTTACCAGCGAGGGAGGTGGAGCGTCGATCGAGTCGGTCGATAGCGTTTGCGATGCAAACCTTTCGACCTTTGTGGGAGAAGAAATTGCCAAATCCGAACGGCCCGAATTAACAGCAGCGCAGATCGTTATCTCGGGTGGTCGAGGGATGCAGAATGGTGAAAATTTCCAATTGCTCGAAGGGATAGCTGACAAGCTTGGCGCGGCGATCGGGGCGTCTCGCGCTGCCGTGGACGCTGGGTTCGTCCCGAACGACATGCAGGTAGGTCAGACTGGGAAGATTGTCGCTCCAGATCTTTATATCGCGGTGGGGATATCGGGCGCGATACAGCATCTCGCGGGTATGAAGGATTCGAAAGTGATCGTCGCGATCAACAAGGATGAAGACGCGCCCATTTTTCAAGTGGCCGATTACGGTCTAGTAGCAGACCTCTTTCAGGCGGTTCCTGAACTCGAAGCCGCTCTATAAGCCGAGCCGTTTTAATCCGGCGTGCGAGGGGTACGTCTTGCGGTAAACCACGTGACGGGTTGGGCGTGGTCGTGGACGCCACCGGCAACGTCGAGAATCAGCGAGAACAATGCCATCCGTATCAAGACGCCGTTATCGGTTTGGCGAAAGATTGCCAGGTTTGGGTTGGCGTTGAGATCGTCATCGAGTTCCTG
>CAJWCW010000243.1 GCA_913030615.1 uncultured Gammaproteobacteria bacterium
GTGTAGACGACGAATAGATCGGATAGAGGCGCAATCTCCCAACGATAACGAAGTTGAGCCGTCAATCGACTCATCGTGAAATCACCTATAGCCGCGTCGGCATCTTTATCGACTTCGATAAGCGCTCCAGGTTCGATTGGGATCTGATAAAACGCTTGTTCGTCGGCAACGATACCTGCCCATTGCATGGTTAACCGGAGCTGTTGTCGGGCCGTAATAAAGATGTCCATGGCGAGACGTGGTTGCCAATTGCCCGCATCGAACGTCGTCATCCGTCGACCGCCTTGGTGCAATAGCCAACCCTGGTGGTGCCGGTAGTTCGCGTCAATATCCAGAGAAAAGCGATCGACCGGCTTAAACGTTATGCCCACTCCTGCAAATTGCGTCCGCCCCGATAAGTGTTCCTGCATCTCACCCGCCTGGACACTCCAGCTAAACGTTTGGCTAGTATCTGTGCCATAAGCGAGTTCCCAATAGACGCGATCGTGGGTACGGAACGATCCGTTTCCTCGACTTTCAAGGTCTTCCCATCGCCGCGGAAAGTAGTAAAGATGCATCCGAACTTCGTTTCGATTATTGAACATTAGACTGTTACGCGAAAATATCCCCGTCTTGATGTTACGACCGTCGCCGTTTACCCAATTGGTCAGCGTGGACATGCTGCGCCACGATCGAAATCGCTTCATGCCGGAGGACTTCACGTACATCAGCGTATAGCGGCCGCCGATACTATCCGACCGCTCCAGAAAACCGAGATCACTGATATCGATCTTTTCGTCGAGGTACTCGAGCCCCACCATATGCATCAGCCCCCGCCGCGGGGTGTAGTTAATATCAGCCCATCCACCAAATCCTTGTGAATCTTCGATATCGCTCATCAGGAATTGGGTATCAACGTTTAATTTGCCGCTCGCGTTCAAAAAGTGAACATCAAATCCATGCGTCGTTGCTTTACGTATTGGATGATCCACAACCGTCCCCAGATAACCAAAGGAGCGCCTTCCTTCGTCCACACTCTCGTACATCAACCGCGCTACACTGAAATTCCGGCCATCACCCTCGACTCCAGTCCGAACACCGTTCCTTAATCCATAGACCACGGGATCATCTTCGATTGCACTCAGAAAGCCGTATCGCATCGCTCCCGTTTGACCTGTCAATTTCAACGCCCCTAAGAGCTGGGTCGGTTTAGACCGCTCATAGCCCGGAACCGTGACGTCTGCTGGAATATCGATAAGTGGTGCACCACCGATACGGCGTGTATTCAGAAGCGTGGTTGGCGTCCCGCCGAAGCTCATCGCCGTTTGCCGAGCCCCGCCCCCCGAACTACCCCCTCCCCTCATGGTCTGCGACCGTGGCGACGTAATGAAGTTCTCGTTTCCTTCGAGGAAAAATAAGCGCTTCTCAGGAAAGAAAGTCTCTCTTGAGGTCAAATTGACAACTACATCATCCGATTCCACCGCTCCAAAATCAGGATAAAGCGCCGCGGTTAATTGGAGATCGCTAGTTGGTCGCCAAAAGACGTCGATTCCGGCCCGAAAATCAGCTTCGTCTAAGCCAGGACCTCGGTCGTAGCTTGTCGACCCGTACGGGAAAACGACCAATTGTTTCTTGGGAATCACGCCTGGAAAGGCCATCGGTTTCAGTGCCGACATAAAACGCGCCCCGGTAAATGGCAAAGCAGGCCAGCCCCAGCGCTCGTCAATGTACGCAACCTTTCGATTTACCCAAAACCCCATCACGCGATCACCATCGACCCGCGGCAAAGTCATCATCGACCAAGGTAGGAAAGCTTCAAGACTCCAACCGTCCGAGCGCTCGTGCGTTGCGGTTTCCCAGGGCCCGTCCCACTCCAATGCGAACGATCGTTCTGGCGCAACTTTTCCATCAATCACGGACCCGCCCAGCGCGACGTTGAACACGTATCCGTATAGACCTTCACCGGAAGTATCGAGGGCAATTCCCCACGTATCCCGGTTAACGTTGACGTCACGACTCGATAGTCGAGCAATCAATGTTTCCGCGGGTTGATAATTGATGACGCCAATGTATAGACCACGGTCGGTGTAGAGAAAACGCATTTGAGTACGATGTCTGGCTAGCTGAAGCGTGTCGGGCTCCAGGACAACCATGTTGTCGTAAGCCATAACTTCGTCCCAAACGGCCTCATTCAAGACGCCATCGATTTCGATACCAACGGTCTCGTATCTAGCAACGGCAACAGCATCTTGTTTGCCCTGTTCCCGTATAACGATAGATGAACGCACGGCCTTTGCTTGATTTTCATCTGCCGGCACCAAGATCTGAGCGCTCCTTTTGAGCGATGCCACCCCAAAACGATCAGTCCCGCTCGAGAGTCCTGTCGATTTTGCTTGCAAGATTGGATGATTGATTTGACTAGGCAAGGACGACGGCCTTGCATCCGACCAAAACCATGCATCGGCATACCTTCCCGCTCTTGCCTCGACCAGAAATTGTTGGGGTTCCGATGTAAACACGACCACGCGGTAATAGTGCTCGCCGTCGACGAGCACTTCGACAATCTCTGAATGGAGC
>CAJWCW010000244.1 GCA_913030615.1 uncultured Gammaproteobacteria bacterium
GTCGACTCGATCTCTTAGAATAAGACGGCTGGCGACGGAAACCTAATCCTCTGAGGTTGGTGCTTTCTCGGTTAGGGGGCTTCCGAACGAAGCGATACGATCAGTCGCGCCACCACGCCACCTGCGCACTTGGATTGATGACGTTCCCGTCCTTGAGCACGTCGATGGGATCGCGACCGTCCACGCCTAAGCCAAATTGGTGGTAACCGAGTAATCGTTGAAGCATCTTTGGTAGCTGCACCGCAACGTCACGCGGAACCGACAATAACTGAATTTCCTGCGGTCGTAAGTACGCAACGTTATGGCTCATAAAAAACCCGAGGCGTTCTCGATCCGGCGAGGTATTGGCACCGCCGCCATGCCATAAGCCACCTTCCCACATCAGCATCGTTCCGGCGCTCATGGTTACCTGTAATGTTTCTACCGATTGATCAACGGGTCGATCGTGCCAGCTGTGACTGTAAGGAACGATGTGCGTTGCTCCATTTTCGACGTCGAAATCATCAAGGGCAATTAGGGCATTGCAGACGAAATGGGGGTGCGGCCTCTTGATAGGCCAGAGCCCATCGTCCTGATGTAGAAATTGTTTGGTTTCGCCCGGGAGTATGTTGAACAACGTGGTTACATTAATTTGTACCCGAGATCCCAGCACGCCTTCGATGAGAGCCCGAATACGGGGGTCGAGAAAGAGGTAGTCAACGGCCCGGGTTTTTGCGAGCAGGTTATGTGCCCGCAAAGTCTTGCCTGTGTCTGTCCCAATCGCTCGCATTTCGGTGATCTGTACTTCGGTGTCAAATGCGTGACGGATTCGAGCTATCTCGTCTGCTTGGATAAAATCGGGGATGAGGGTGTAACCCTGATCCTCAATTTCGGCGACACGTTCGGTAACGTTGACACCCTCGACCACGAGGGCATCGGCTTTAGCCGTTGTCACCAACTTTCTCCCCCGGAGTGGTAGGCGATCCAACGATATCGGATATTCAATTCTCCTCGCGGTACTCCCTCAAACCGTCGTTGAGACGCATGTAGGGATGAACTTTCATTTTATTGTAGCCAACTTAAAAGTGAAAAGACGCAGTGGTTTGCTGACCTGAATTTTCGTGGGATAGTTGGAGCATGGTTACGAGTTACCGAGCTTCCCGATTCGTCCTGGCGGGCGCCCACATCGCGGTGCTTATGCTATTGCTGGGTGCGCTCGGCAGCCGATTTGGCCTTTGGTCCTTTTTCGTGGGCTTTTATTTTCTATTTGCTGGGATTGTAGTCGCGCTGATTTGCGCGGTTTGGGGGATCGCAGCGTTGGTGTTTTCGCGTGGGGCGGGTCCGATCAAATCTCGTGCGCCCTTTATATATGGAGCGGTACTTAGTTCGTTGGTCTTGGCCACCATGTTCGTGCAGTTCCTTGACGCGAGCCGGTTGCCTCCAATCCACGATATTTCCACCGATTTAATAGACCCACCTGAATTCGACCATTTGATTGAAGTGCGAGGTAGGCATAGCAACGATCTGACGTCCTCGGACGAGGAGAGACAGCAACAAGCGATAGCCTATCCTGCGATCAAAACGTTGCGTACCGGTCGTGATCTAAATGAAAGTTTTGATCGAGTCTTAGCGGTGGCAACAGCGATGGACTGGGAAATCGTTCATAGTGATCGCCGCGCGGGCATCGTTGAATCCACGGCGACCACGTTCTGGTTTGGATTTAAAGACGATGTAGTGATTCGTATTCGGGATGCTGGTGGAGCGTCACTAATTGATTTGCGATCGGTATCTCGAGTGGGGATGAGCGATTTGGGAACAAACGCTGCGCGAATTGCTCGTTTCTTGCAGAATTTTAACGCTAAAAACGAATGAGCTTCGCCTCCAAGGAATCGAGTTCAACGATTCCGATGGCATTTAGTCCTTGCATATGACCCGCACACTCTCCGGGATTAAATATCAGCTGAGAGGAATGGTTCTCGATGCGTTGCAGATGCGTATGGCCATGTAGAGCAACGTCATGGTTGGTCGTAAGCACGCCGTCCAATTCGGCTGGATCGTGCACGATGACGATGCGACGAGATGCCCAGACAACTTCATACGGTGGATCTTGGAAGTAAAAACCATGGGTAGCGGCTGCCATGTCGAGTGACGCACGCTCCTGGTCATTATTGCCGAATACACCAACCAGGGGCGATTGTAGACCGGCCATCACATCGAGAGTTTTAGCTTGCGTGATATCCCCGGTGTGGACGACTAAGTCAACGTTCGCCTCGTTAAATAATTCAACGATCCGAGTGACATTCCGGAGGTTATTGTGGGTGTCGCTAACTACCCCGATGCGCATGAGATGCTGCTGAAGGACAACGAACAGGGACCACCAGCGTAAACGCTGGGAGCCCCCTGTTCAGAGCTCGTGAGTTACGACGCTTTTTCGAGAATGTGGATCCCACACGCACTGCCGAGTCCGATAACGTGAGTTAAGCCGATACGAGCGCCTTCGACTTGGCGCTGACCCGCTTCACCACGCAAATGCGTTGACACCTCGTAGATGTTAGCAATGCCCGTCG
>CAJWCW010000245.1 GCA_913030615.1 uncultured Gammaproteobacteria bacterium
CTCTTGCAAAAAAGACCGCCGCGCGGAGTATGGGCCTCGCTGTGGTCACCGCCCCAGTATCCTCAAACGACATCGGTTTCCGTCTTAGGTAACGACTTCGGTCTCCCCACTACAACGATCGCGAAAACGTTCGCCGGAACGAAATTCCGGCACGCGTTCAGTCATTATCAACTGGAAATCGAGCCCATCTATGTTTTCCTGCGCGCCTCCTGCTCTGGGATCGCTGAAACTCACGATTTGCGCTGGCATCACCCGTGCGACAGAGCGGAGTTCGGGCTCTCGGCAGTTGCGGTTAAACTGCTCACCGAAATAGATAGCAAGAGAGCCTTATGACCCGTCTGGTCACCTGCCGAAAGCTAGGTAAGCAATTGCCCGGTCTCGCATCGCCACCCATGCCAGGTCCAATAGGAGAAGACATTTACGAACACGTTTCAGCGGAAGCGTGGGGCCAATGGCAAGCGCTACAAACAATGCTTATCAATGAACACCAACTCTCGATGATGGATCCTGAATCCCGCGCCTTTCTCATGAACCAAATGGAAAAGTTCTTTGCGAATCAGGATTATGAGCAACCTGAAGGGTACGTATCCCCAGGCGATTCGACCGACTTGGCTTAAACTAGTTCAACACACGACGGAACCAACATGCCGATATTTCAACGCGACCAAGTCAACATCCACTACGAAATTCACGGCGACGGCTTTCCCATCCTACTTTTCGCACCCGGCGGGATGCTATCGGCGGCTTCGTTTTGGGCGAACGCCGAGTGGGACCCGATAAAAACCCTAAGCCCCCACTTCAAGGTGATTGCCATGGACCAACGCAATGCCGGTGCCTCCTCAGCTCCCGTATCGGGCGACGACGGATGGCACAGTTACACCGAAGATCATATCGCGCTACTCAACCATTTGAACGTCGACCAAGCGCATGTACTAGGTGGCTGCATCGGGGGTCCCTATTGTTTTGGCGTGATCAAAGCCCATCGAGAACGCGTTGCAGCGGCCGTACTACAACAATCAATCGGCTGTGATGCCAACCGGGATCTTTTCTACGCCATGTTCGACAGCTGGGCCGATGCGATTAGGGATCAGCACCCCGAAGCAAACGACGACGACTGGCACGCTTTTAGAAGCAACATGTACGACGGGGAATTTTTGTACAACGTTGATCGAGATTTCGTCGCCGCCTGCACCGTTCCGATGCTCGTACTGAAGGGCTCAGACCCCTACCATCCAGAATCCATTTCCCGCGAACTTGCGGCTTTGGCCCCGAACGCAACCTTGATCGAAGAATGGAAGAATCCGGAGATAGATGGCACCGTCGAAGCAGTTATCAGCTTCTTGCAGTCAGCAACACCGGCTTAGTTTCACGCCCGTTCAAACGCCCTCAGCAGCAATTCCATCGCCGATTTCGAATCAATCTGGTAACCCACCTCGACGTTGGCTTCGGGAATCCCCGGAGTTGGACGTTCGTCGACCACGGTCATCCCCCGCGTATAGACTCCCTCGGTTTCGATAGTGACGTGCCGTCCCTCGAAGCGGAGTAGCTCTGGGTGCGTCACCGCCAGTACGGCACATGGGTCATGCAACGCGGCGCGACGTCCACGACCCAGCGACTCCATTCGATCATGGATGTCGTCCAAAATGGCCGCAGCGACCTGTGCCTTGACGGATGTGCTTTCCTTCAAGCGTGCTGCGATCGCGTCGTCAGACTGCCATTGACGCGTTAGGTTCAAACCGCTCATTCGAATGTGAGCACCAGAGGCCATAACGATCTGAGCAGCCTCTGGATCGGCCCAAATATTGAACTCCGCCACCGCCGTGACGTTGCCCGCACCCGCACTACCGCCCATCAATGAAATACCCGCAACTCTACTCGCCAACATTGGGTCCCGTTCGATCGCTCGAGCTATATTGGTCAACGGACCCAGAGGAACCAACCACACATTCGAGCGTTTTCGCGTCGCCTCAATTAGGTAGTCCACTGCATGGAGCTCAGAAATCACGCGATCGTGTTTCGGGAGGGCAACCCGACCAAGGCCGCCCGTGCCATGCACACCTCCCGCGTGGCGAGGCTCTCCCACCAAAGGGCGAGCTTCGCCACGGTATACCTCCGCAGAGCTGCCCAACAGTGCGGCCATCCCAAGGGCGTTACGGGTTGTGTCATCGAGCGGCGCATTGCCGGATACAGAGGTAATCCCAAGCACATTACCGTGCTCGTGTGCCAACCCCAGGGCGAGTGCGTCATCATGCCCAGGATCACAATCGACGATAAGCTGCGGGCCGTCCCGCATATAAGTTAACTCCCTTTGGAACCGTGAGATAATAGCCCCTAAATGTCTGATCGGCGCAATAAGAATCGGCTACGATAAAGACATCTGCCATCAGGCGAAAAACATGCAAGACAACATGGTTCGATCAACGAGCAGCATTGGTTGGCTTCTTTTGATCGGCGGTATCATCATCGGCGCAGGCATCGGGATCTTCGAGTGGATTTACACGCCCGATATGCCGCTTGTGGTGAAAGT
>CAJWCW010000246.1 GCA_913030615.1 uncultured Gammaproteobacteria bacterium
AAATTGATATGCCGGCCCACCCCGACGCAAATCGAGTGGTTGATCGTGATACTCGAATCCCGACTCTGGGTGAACACAGTGATGCTATTCGAGCTGAATTCGCGGAGAAGTAAGTTCGTTCAGTGAATAAAACCCTTGTTTGAGTGATTGTTCGCCGGGTTCGTTGGGCAAGCGGATTGAAATACTGGGTTGACCTCCGGTTTAGGAGTGTTAGAAGCTCGCCGTCGTATACGTTGCCCACGGGGAAAGCCATGCCTTCTCGACGCGAATTGATCGAGCTTACCGAACAAGAGATCACAGATTATTTAACGAGTCAGAAGACTTTGATCATCGTTTCAAACGGTCGAGACGGCTATCCGCATCCGATGCCGATGTGGTTTTATCGAGAAGACGGCGGCTGTCTTTATTGCACGACCTTTGGGAAGAGTCAGAAAGTTTACAATTGGCGCCGCGATCCGAAGGCGACGTTATTAGTCGAGACCGGTGAAGAATATGCGGAGTTGAAAGGCGTCATGATCTACGCAAACGCGGAAATTATTGACGATCCAGACGTCATACAAGAAACGCTGGTCAACATTAACTCGGGTGGAAGGGCGCTATCGGACGAACAAAGGATGTCGTTACGAGAAGCAATAAGTACCACCGCTCAAAAGCGCGTTGTATTGAAATTCACGCCCACACGATACGTAACGTGGGATCACGCGAAGCTCGAAGGGCGTTACTGACGATAGCGGATAACGACCCTCTATTAAGAACCCGAAGCCATCAATATTTGTAGGAATCTGGTTTAAAGGGGCCTTCCGTGCTCACGCTTATGTAGCTCGCTTGATTCTGGGTAAGTTGCGTAACGACGCCACCGAACCCCTCGACCATTAGTTGGGCAACTTCCTCGTCAAGTTTTTTTGGCAGCACCTCGACCGTGATAGGGGCGCGTTGGGTTATGGGTTGGTTGGCCCATCCTTGCTCGTATAAGTGTATTTGCGCGAGGACTTGGTTTGCGAATGAACCGTCCATAACCCGCGACGGGTGCCCCATCGCATTGCCTAAGTTTACTAACCGTCCCTCGGATAGAAGAATGATGTAATCACTGGGATTTTCGCTCCGAAACACCTGATCCACCTGGTCTTTGACATTTTGCCACTGCCAAGATTCACGCATGTACGCAGTATCGATTTCGTTATCGAAATGGCCAATATTGCAGACGATGGCCCCGGGTT
Organism: uncultured Gammaproteobacteria bacterium; assembly: GCA_913030615.1. GTDB lineage: Bacteria > Pseudomonadota > Gammaproteobacteria > Pseudomonadales > Azotimanducaceae > UBA11889. Next base: position 1,218 of record CAJWCW010000246.1, read on the forward strand.
TGATTGTTTCAAGCATCGCCGAGTCGCAAACGTTGGTATTGCCCGTGCAGGTAACAAGTAGGTCTGTTTCACCAAGGAGTCTGGTATCGATGTCGGCGGACTTGCCTGTGTTGATACCGTTCAGGTATGGGGAGACTACTTCGTAACCGTCCATACACGCTTGCATTGCACAAATCGGATCGATCTCGACGATCCGAACGATCATACCCTCCTGCCTTAAACTCGCAGATGAACCCTTGCCTACATCTCCATAGCCGATGACGAGGGCTCGCTTACCGGCCATCAGCATGTCCGTACCGCGTTTGATGGCGTCATTGAGGCTGTGACGACAGCCGTATCGATTGTCATTTTTTGACTTGGTTACGGAGTCGTTAACGTTGATCGCCGGAACTTTTAATTCAGTGTTTTCTAGCATCTCGACCAGTCTGTGGACACCGGTCGTGGTTTCTTCGCTAATTCCATGAATGTGTTCAAGCATCGCGGGATATTTTTCGTGGATCATCTTGGTCAGATCGCCGCCATCGTCGAGCAGGAGGTTTGCATCCCATGGCTCACCGTTAACGAGAATGGTTTGTTCCAGACACCAATCGTATTGATCTTCCGTTTCACCTTTCCACGCGTACACTGGCACGCCGTCCCGAGCCATGGCTGCGGCCGCATGGTCTTGCGTGGAAAAGATGTTGCAAGACGACCAGCGAACTTCCGCCCCGAGACTGCAGAGTGTACGAATCAGCACGGCGGTCTGGATGGTCATGTGAATACACCCAATGATCTTGGCGCCATCCAACGGCTTTTGGGACGCGTATTTGCGCTGAAGCGCCATCAGCGCTGGCATTTCATTCTCTGCTAGGGCTATTTCTTTGTTCCCGAAATCGGCCAATCCGATATCGGCTACTTTGTAGTCAGACATGTGGTTTCCCGCTGTTCTTTTGCCGAATGCCTCGGGGCGGTGAAAACTTGTTCAACCCGTCCTCAACGAGGCCGCGCATCCTAACATGGCCGCGTGTAACTCGAAATCTTCCGGGCGGACAATTGCAGGCGAGGGTGGGGTTTGCGGGGCGTGGTTGGGTCAAGCGCGCCTCGCTGCAGATCACAAATTTCTAATCGAGTACCGGGAAGTAAAGCCGAAAGCGTTCTCTGGCAGTTAAACCGATTACGGTCGTTGAAAGCGTTCCTTAAGACCGTTTTGTGATCGACTGCCTTGTTCCGTTGAGGCCGACGATTTCTTGGACAAAACGTTCTTCGATGCGTATCGTCCGGCGTTTTCCGTCGCGCTGGATACGGTTTAACTTGAGGTGA
>CAJWCW010000247.1 GCA_913030615.1 uncultured Gammaproteobacteria bacterium
TTTACGGCGTTGTCGCCATGATCAACGAGTCGCGCTGTTCGGTACACGGCGCTCCGAGCGGCGTACGCGTGGGCGCGCATCTTTCCAAATTGCACACGCACAGCTTGGTGGCTACCGGGAGTGGCGGATGATGTGGTTCGGTCAAGATGATCTGCGACTTGGTCACAGACGAACCCGCAGAGTCCTACGCAATTGGCAGCAATCGCCATTCGGACGGCGTTCACCTGGTCAAGAGCCCTCGTCATGCCTGATCCGGCGTCACCGATGATGTGTTCGGTTGGCACGCGCACATCGGTGAAAGAGAAACTGGCATGGTGGCTTCCATCAATAGATCCGAAGCGTCGAATTATCTGTACTCCGGGGCTGTTTGTTTCGATCAGAACCATCGCAGGTCCGACATCTTCGAGTTCTACCAGGGTGTTGATGAAATCTGCGTGTGATCCCCCCGTCACATAGGATTTTTGGCCATTTATCAAGAGACCGTCACCGTCGTATTGCGCCCAAGTGTGTCTCTCGGCATCGGAGGGTTCCGTAAACCCGAACCCTCCTTTCATTTCTCCCGCCAAGTACGGCTTCAAAAATTTGTTTCTGACATGCTCTGATGCTTGCGCTAGTAGGCCTGGGGTAGGCCCAAAAAGCCCGGGTAAGTGGTCAACCCCGCAGCTTCCGAGAGCCTCGCGGGCAATGGTCAACTCAAGACACGTCGCGTCAGTGCCCCCGAATTCGGTGGGTTGGGTCAGAAAAAAAATTCCAGCCCGTTTCGAAAGAGCACGGGTTTCGCGTTCGATTTGATGGGGCTCGAGGGCGTCAGTATCGAGCGCCGCTACGCGACGTCCCAGCGAGTCTGCTCGTTGTTGTATGTCGCTCTGAGCGTCATTGAGAAAATCTGGCACCCCCGAACGGTAGCCCGATAAGACAGCTAACGAACTCTTCGGTCTAGTCTCCGAGGATGGACAAACTTGAAGGTAAGACGGCAGTCGTAACTGGAGCCGCGTCCGGTATGGGCCTAGCAATGGCCCGTCGTTTCGGTAATGCCGGAATGAAGGTCGTGCTTTCGGACATCGACGAAGCCAAGCTGGAGGTAGCGGTCAACAGCATTCGCGAGTCGGGCGCTGACGTCACCGGAGTAATCACTGACGTTTCCGACGAAGGCCAAAATCACGCGCTCTTTGATGCCGCCATCGATGCTTTTGGAAGCGTGAACGTGGTGTGCCTCAATGCTGGGGTGCAGGGTTCGATTGGCCGGTCGTGGTCGCTTTCGAAAGACGATTACGAATGGACCCTTGGGATCCTTCTTAATGGTGTCATCCACGGTGTTCGAGCGTTCGTTCCCCATCTCATCGAACATGACGATGGTCATGTAGTCCTAACGGCTTCGATAGCGGGTCATATTTCCTCCCCATTTGGAGCTCCGTACAACATCGCGAAACACGGTGTGGCGACGCTTGCTGAGACTCTTTTCCACGAATTGAAAACCGAGGGGTCAAATGTTGGTGTCACTTGCCTGTGCCCCGGTTTCGTAAATACAAACATTGTGAACGCGACCGTTGCCCGTGCCGCTGGGTCGGTCGGATCGGCGATAGACGATAGAGGTGACCAAATGCTTGAACTCACTCAACGTGCTCTTCGAGGAGGTCTCGATCCCGAGATTGTCGGCGGTCAGGTGCATGACGCAATCCTTGATGAACAATTTTGGTTGTTCACCGATCAAGATTGGGATGACGCAATATCGGCGCGAGCTCAACAAATAGTTGAGAGAAATCAGCCAAAATTTCGGGGTCCGAGTCAGGGATGGAAACAGACCTAGAAATGTTCGGAATCTCCGAAACGAACCTTTGGTCATCAAATAGGTTGCCGCCGGCCTCGAAAACCTTCAGCTAAAGGTCCTCGCTAGAAGGTGTCGCTAAGTTGTGATCATGAACGAACGTGAGAGCTCTGAGATTCCCTCCTACGGAGTGGTCATCATCGGAGCAGGCGTGTCGGGGTTGTATCAGCTCTACAAGTCACGTGAGATCGGCGTGAGCGCGTTGGTACTGGAGTCAGGAACTGATGTGGGTGGCACCTGGTACTGGAATCGGTACCCAGGAGCCAGGTTCGATTCTGAGAGTTATTCCTATGGGTATTCGTTTAGCCAAGACTTACTTGACCAATGGGATTGGCAAGAACGTTTTTCTGCTCAACCAGAAAATCTGAGATACCTCCAACATGTGGCCGAGCAGTTTGACCTGCGGAGCGACATCAGATTCCAAAGCGTTGTAACCCAGTGCACTTTCGATGAAACGTCTAACGAATGGCAGGTTGAAGTCGAAGACGGATTCAAGGTGCGTTGCCGGTTCCTGATTACAGCTATCGGGATCCTTTCCAAACCGTTGATTCCAGATTTTGATGGGATGGAGGACTTCAAAGGACCGTCTTTCCATACCGCCCAATGGCCGCACGACGAGGTCGTTTTCACGGGAAAACGAGTCGGCATAATCGGTACGGGAGCTA
>CAJWCW010000248.1 GCA_913030615.1 uncultured Gammaproteobacteria bacterium
TCAATACGAGTAGGTGAGAACGCGCTACCGCGCTGACAGCATCAATTTGGAGCACACCCATATTTCGGAACGCCTTGCGTAGATGACGTCGATCCGGACGCGTGGCCACACGGAACGGGCCGAGCCCCTGAGCAGCAATTGCTACAGATCTTGCCTCTCGCTCTGATACTTCAATAGGTCTCGCAGCCACCATATCTGGGTGAAGAACCTAGTGAACTTGGATCAGCGTTCCTCTTTAAAGATCACGTGCTTCCGAATTACCGGGTCGTATTTCTTTAGTTCGATTCGTTCGCGAGTGTTTGTTTTGTTCTTACGCGTTGAGTACGTATACCCAGTGTCGGCCGTCGACTTAAGTCTAATAACTGGCCGTTTGTCGCTCTTTGCCATCAGACTTTCTCCCCACGCCGGCGAAGATCTGCCAATACTGACTCGATCCCGCGCTTGTTAATGATCTTGATGCCCTTTGCACTAACAGTCAAAGTCACGTGACGTTTCTCATTGGGCACATAAAACTTTTTCTTCTGGATATTCGGTTTAAACCATCGTTTGTTACGACGATGAGAGTGAGACACGGTGAAGCCACTGGTAGGCCTACGTCCGGTTACTTGACAGATGTTGCTCATAAGAAATCTCGGGGTGGAGGAGTGACGCAATATGTCACGAGAATGACGAGGCTCAAGGTTAACAGCGAGGTCAGCTAATCCCCATGTCGGATGTATCCCGTCGCCCGTTACACATGCGGGATTATGTCCTTTCCGACTCGCTCAAGAACCTGGTACCGAGGATCGAAATTCGGCAGAATCATGAGTTGGTCGAGGCCACGTTCTTCGAGTTGTTGCAACCGCTCAATGACTTCACTTGCCGTGCCAACTATGCAAGTGGCGTCGATAAGTTTTGAGGTTACGAATCTTTCTTCCTCGGGGATGACCCAACAGTTGTGACCGGCATGGATTCGTTGATGGATTCGTTCGGCGTCGTAGTCGGAAAGCATGGACGTGTAGTCATCCCAGATTTCTGTGAGACGACTTCCCGGTGGACGTCCGTATTGCCGGTACTGGTCATAGGAATAGTGGATTGACGCCATCGCCATTGCGCCAGCCTCTGCTTTCACCCGGGGGCTTTCGATGGTTTCGCCTTCGTCGAGCACAACGATGGTGGTGAGGGAGCAGGTGAGGTAGTCATCGCGATCAAATTCTCTTCCTGAATCAGATGCTCCTCGTTCGATCATCTCCCACATACGGTCCATGACCTGAGCGTCGGGGGGGATAGACATAACGGCGCCGTCGCCGTGTTTACCCGCTAACGCCAGTGATTTGGGACCGAAACCTGATACGTAAAGTGGAATTGGGTCATCAAAATTAACGAAACCTTTGTCGGGCATGATGTGTCGAATAAGGCTGGTCTGACCCTGGAAATGATGTTGTGCCTCTTCGCCCCGCAGAAGTGGACGAAGAGTGTCTAAATATTGATCGAACTCAGCGATTCTCTGGGGTTTGTGCCCCATAATCCTCATGGCCGTATTCCCTGTCCCGATCCCGAGGAATGTGCGACCAGGCGCCAGAGCGTTAATGGTGGCTATTGATGATGCTGTTACTGGCGCGGGCCGAGTGGCTGAAACGGAAACGCCAGTTCCGATGTTTATTGTTGACGTGCGATCTGCCGCTAAGGCAAGCGCGGCATAACAGTCAGACCAGATCATTTGGCTGTCCGCTAACCAAGCATGTGAATACCCGAGTTCTTCGGCTCGAACCACATAGCCAATGTCACCGACATGTGATGCAACACAAACACCTATATCCATATCGGAACCCTAGAACAGAAGCCTCATCGCTCGCCGATAGCGAATAAACCACCTTCGCGAGAGCCGATATATATGTGCCCGTTCCAAACGGTAGGGGTTGCTTCAATGCATCCACCGATTTCGATTTGCCAAATTTCTATTGGCTCAACCCGTGGGTCTTGGACCCCAAAAGCTCGCAGATACCCACCACAGTCGCCAATGATCAAGATGTCGTCAACAACTACCGGGGATCCCCAAAGTGGGCCTTCGAGCTGCTTAGACCACAGGACCTGACCGGAATCGCGATCCACGGACATCAACTGACCACCGTTAGTTGTGACATAAAGCACATCTTTGTGAAGCGCAGGGGTGCCCCAAATACCGCCCGGAGATTTTCGATCATCGTGAAGGGACCAAACCAAAGGAGTCTCGGGAGTGCTTGGGTCTAATTTGACTAACTGCCCAACTTCGCGAGATCGCGAAGTACCGCGTTCATATTCGGCCGCAACGTACAGGAAGCCGTCCTTATCCACGACGATTGTCGCGTCGATGTCGTCCCCCATCCACCATCGAAAATTTCGAATTGGCGTTTCTCCACGAAGCAAGGGCTCCAGGTCCCACCCTTGTACGAGCCCCCCGGAATTTGCGAACCAAACGGTGTT
>CAJWCW010000249.1 GCA_913030615.1 uncultured Gammaproteobacteria bacterium
TCGGCCGCGATCGCCGACGGCGATCTCATGGTGGCGTCGGTGCTATCGGGGAATCGAAATTTTGAAGGCAGGGTGCATCAGGAAGTTCGTACGAATTGGCTCGCTTCGCCACCGCTTGTTGTGGCGTATGCGCTCGCAGGAACGACGCGAATCAACCTGGCGGAAGACCCCATCGGTGAAGGCGCGGACGGCGGCCCAATCTACCTGCGTGATATTTGGCCGTCGAATCAGGAGGTTCGTGACGCCATCGATCAGGTGTCGGCCGAGATGTTCGAACGCCAATACGCGGATGTATTCACTGGCCCTCCGTCTTGGCAGGCGATCGACGTCAGCGATGCGGATACTTACACGTGGGAGAATTCGACGTACATTAAGCAGCCGCCCTTCTTTTCGGTCGGCGCGAGTCTTGACCAGGGCGTGGACGTTCAAAAGGCACGGGTCATTGCCGTGCTAGGCGATTCCGTGACGACGGATCACATTTCTCCAGCAGGAGCGATCCAGCCTGCAAGTCCTGCAGGAGAGTATCTTCAACAACACGGCGTTAACGTCGTTGACTTCAATTCGTATGGTAGCCGGCGTGGCAATCACGAAGTGATGATGCGGGGCACATTCGCCAATATACGCATCCGCAATGAAATGGTTCCGGGTATTGAAGGTGGTTACACCAACCACGTACCCACTGGAGACAAGCTTTCTATCTACGATGCAGCCGTGCGCTATCAGGGCGAGGGTATTCCCTTGGTCCTTTTTGCAGGAAAGGAGTACGGCACCGGTTCAAGTCGTGATTGGGCTGCCAAAGGGACTCGTCTACTGGGGATCAAAGCCGTGATTGCCGAGAGTTTTGAACGGATCCACCGTTCCAATCTCATCGGAATGGGCGTTCTGCCGCTACAGTTTGCCGAAGGAGAGACGAGGACGACGTTGGCCATCCAAGGCGATGAAATCGTCGACATCGCGTTGCCCGGCTCGGACGTCGAAATTTTTCCTCGACAGAATCTCGAGCTTCGCATTACTCGGCCGGACGGGACCGTGCAAACCGCACGGGTTGAAAGCCGGATCGATACCGAAAACGAGATCGAATACTTTAAGTGTGGAGGTATTTTGCAGTACGTGCTGAATAACCTCGTGGCGGGGCAAGCTCGATAGTTGTTGGATGGTTCGTACTCGGTTGGGTGATCGCAACAACGCCGTATCTTCGTCATCAAGTGAATCAAGTGACCTACACCGTACCCAAAGCCATTGTCTTCGACATGGATGGCACCCTGATCGATTCCGAACGACTGCAATTGCAGTGTTTCATGGAGACGACCAGAAAATACGGCTTTGAGGCTCGGGAGGAACTTTACCTCCAGTGCATTGGCGCCACCGGAGCCGTGGCACGAAATATTCTAGTAGACGCGTACGGTCCTCAGTTCCCGTTGCAAGAAGTTCTCTCGGATTGGCGCGAACGATACGAAGAGCTGCTCGCTTCGGGTGAATTGCGACTAAAAGAGGGCGCCCGACCTTTGCTGGAAACAGTGGCGGCGCACGGATTACCGTGCGCATTAGCGACGCAAACGCGGCGCGTGCTTACTGAAAGAAAATTGCGATTGACCCGGGTGTTTGATTATTTCGATGCGTTAGTTACGGGCGACGATGTACGAACGGGTAAACCCGACCCAGAACATTACGTGGTGGCGGCAGCCAAACTGGGAGTATCGCCGGCGGTTTGTTGGGCATTGGAGGATTCGGAGAACGGAGTGCGTTCAGCGTTAGGCGCTGGGTGTGAGGTGTATCAAATACCCGATTTGGTGCCCGTGTCTGAGTCGGTCACTCACTTGGGCCAGACCATATTGAATTCCCTCGATGAAGTAGCCGAGATTCTTGACGCGGCAATCGCGGCCGCAAAGGGCGACCGTTGACGCTAGGCTAAAGATAAATCGCAGAGAGTACGTACGTGAGAACCAACCACATGATGATCGTTAGCGGAGTCCCAACCTTGACGAAATCGCTAAATCTGTAGTTTCCAGCGCTCATGACCAAAAGATTCGTTTTGTAAGCCATTGGGGTTGCGTAACTCATGTTAGCGCCGAACAAAACGGCCAGAATGAAAGGTTCGTAAGGAAGTCCCAGTTTGGCTGCGATGCCTATGGCGATCGGCGTTCCAATGACAGCGGCTGCATTGTTGGAGATCACGTTGGTGAGGATGGCAAGCAGGAGCATGAGTGCCGAAAGCACGACCACGGGCGACTGACCTTGCGTAGCGTACAAGAAGACATCGGTCACGTAGTCGGTTGCACCCGTTTCAATCAGGGCCCTGCCCAAGGCGAGACTCGCAGCGACCACAAAAAATACCGACGGGCTGA
>CAJWCW010000250.1 GCA_913030615.1 uncultured Gammaproteobacteria bacterium
CTCACCAACTCTATGCCGAGGAGATCGGCAAAACTCTCGGTGGCGATACGCGCCACGCGTTGATGGTGTATCTCGGGCATGAGGCTAGCTTAACGTAGTGTCTTGGCGACCGGGAACGCGGGATTGCTCATCGCAAAAAGCTGGATCGAAACTTGATCCCCCAATGGTTCTCGTCCTGCGTGGCGATCCACAAGGTATCGAATGTGTTGTAGACCGTCCCGTCTTCATGGCATCGCTCCACCGTCATCGCAAGATGGACCTTATCGTCGCCAACGTGAACCGCCTCGATCTCCGCGATGATGCTATGGTGCCAACCTTCGTCGTCGAGACGCGGTTCGGCGGTGGTACTTGCTACGACAGACTCTTGAGCGCTCTTGAATGTTCGAAAGCGTCCCAATGCTAAGCGGGTATGCGGATAATTCAACGTTCCCGCAAGTCGTTCGTGGTCCCGGGAATTAAAGGCGTCAATGAACGCGCGGGCAGTGGCAATCGCATCGGATTCAGGGCTCAATGTCGAAAACCTTTGGCCTAGTCATTGACTTCATCATAGTCACCGAGCGTTCTGATGCATACCCAGTGGGTAGGCGCCCAAGGCGTAAAGCTGTGGTTCCGGTGTATTTGATCGTTGTTCTTTTATTGATCGGAATTAGTGGATGTGCCCATGAGGATGATTCCGTGACAGACATCGTGCTCGAACGATCGACAGAGGAAGGCCCAGTCCGAGGAAAGATTTCGGAATTCGGTGCCGTCGCCTGGTTGGGTGTGCCGTTCGCTGACGTTGCCGAACGCTGGACGGTACCGAAACCGCCCCGTCCAAGGGCGCGGCCGTTAGCAGCAACTAACTTCCGTGAGCCCCCGCTTCAGCTCGCCGGTGATTCCCGATCCAAATTGCTGGTGGGGTCGGAGGACTGTCTCTATCTGGACATTTATGCACCCGTTGGAGTCGGTCCCGGCGAAAGACTACCCGTGATGTTTTGGGTGTATGGAGGGGGCCAAACGAGCGGATCGTCGCGAGCGTACGATGGATCGAGACTGGCTGCAGAAAATGATGTAGTCGTCATCGCCACCAACTACCGAGTTGGCCCGTTTGGATGGTTTCACCATCCGTCCGTCATCCCCGAGGGCAAGAGCGGACATTTTGCCCTCTACGATCTCATGGCGGCGCTTGCGTGGGTACGAAGAAATGCCGATAGCTTTGGCGGGGATCCATTGAATATTACGATCTTTGGGGAGTCGGCTGGTGCACAAAATGTATTGGCGTTGTACATGGCGCCCGCTGCCGAAGACTTATTCGACAAGGCGATCGTTCAAAGTGGCGGATTCTGGAATATGAGTCCGGGACAGGCCACGAATACCGTGTCCGGCGATCCGCCAGGAACACCTGCAAGCGCCGCCGAAATCGTGATTGATCTCCTGCTTGGTGAAGGGCGTGTGCAAACTCGGGAAGCGGGCGAAGAGCTAGCCCGCCACGACGAAGGAATCGGCGACTGGCTGCGTCAATTGCCTAACGAAACGATCCTGGGAGTGTATCGAGACAAAAGTAATTTGATGTACAACATCCCGAGCGTTGTCTATGACGGACTATTGATGCCAACGACGCGAAGATCTGCGGGGGCGAAACCGTTGCTTGTGGGTGCGAATCGAGACGAGCAGAAATTATTTCAGATCTACGACCCCTCGCTGGTTCGATGGACCGGTACGAAAGCCCAAATAATCGATGCCCCGCGGTATGAAGCGTTTAATCGTTATTACTCCCGCTGGTTGAACTTCGATGGGGTCGATCAGGTGGCGAATATGGCGACGGGGCCGACATACGCTTATCGGTTCGACTGGGATGATGTGGGTGCGACTCCGGATCGGGATTGGCCACAAATCATGGGTGCAGCCCACGGATTGGAAATCCCCTTCGTCTTTGGCGACTTTCGTATGGGCTTCTTTGCGGCTGAACTTTTCGATGAGTCCAATAACGAGGGAAGGATTGAACTTTCAGCTTCGATTCGATCTTATTGGACGCAGTTCGCGCACACTGGCAACCCCGGTCGTGGTCGAGACGGTACCCTACCCAGATGGGAGCTCTGGAACGGTGAACAAAAACTGGTGATCGATGCGAAACCGGAGGGTGGCATTCGCATGGAATCGGCTGCGATTGATATTCGCACCGTTCACCTCAATCTCTGGGCAGATCAGTATCTGACCGACGACGAAAAATGCGCAATCTACAAGGACATGACGATGTATCCGGCGTA
>CAJWCW010000251.1 GCA_913030615.1 uncultured Gammaproteobacteria bacterium
CCCCAGTCCAGCTACATGATGTCGAAAATGTGGCTGTATTTGATCATGAACTCGCGCCTTGGACGGCCCGGAAAATTGAAGTTGTCGTCGGTTTCGTTATAGACCACATACAGCCCGGAATTCGCAGAGCGCAACCAGGAGAATCGGAGGTTGGTCGACAAGAGCTCATGGCGATCATTGTGTTGCACAAACCCCTGCAGAGACATCTTCGGCGTGAAGAAATAGCTCAGCTTCAATTGGGTGAGATTGACCTTGAAATCGCCGCCGGGAAGGTCGACATCGTTATGGTCCACGCTTAAGTTCGCATTGAACGCCTCGCCGATTCGATAGGTGACAGACGGTTTCGCGGATAGCCGGTTACCGCCAAAAAAACCGCCAGCTCGCGCCTCGAGGCCAAAGCCCAAGACGGCACTCTGGTCTGTGCTGGCGAAAACGCGAAACTCTTCGTGATCGAACTCATCCTGCGGTACGACCACCCCGTCGATGATTTCAAATGCCTGTAACACCCCTTCATGAAAGAAGTCTACGGCCATACTTAGCATCGCACCGTTTTTCCATTCGATGACTTGGTCAAGGTGCAGCCGGCTCGATTCGTGGGATCCGTCGAAGTTCCAATAACTGTTGTAGCTTGCGTGAGGCCGCAATTGCAGAATGCTACTGTCCTTCCCATAGCGGATACGTTTCCCGATTCGCGTACTCACTCTCCGATAGTCCCTACGGGCAAGGAACCCCACTTCCGGATTGAAGCCGACACCGACCTGGCTATAGCTCACGTTGTACGACCAAATCTCACCGTTGTAGGCACCGGATAGGTGGAACGCATGATCATCCTCGTCGACGCCTTCGGTTTCGGTCTGGGAAAAGAAAGCTGTATACGTGGTGTTTTCGCCCACACCCCACTGACCGTCCACCGCGTACGTTTGGTTGTCGGTCAGGTCATCATCGCGGTTAACCACCAGTGCGCCAATTGACGAGCGGTTGCGGAGCTCGCGACTGAAGCGCGCCACCGTAAAATCGGTTCTTGGTGCCACTCCGCCTACTTCGTCCGTCTGCATGTACAGGAATCCGAGGTTGTTGACGCCAGCGACCTTGCCTGACAACCGAACACCCGCGTTGATTGGAACTTGCCGCCCGCCGGGGCCGATTCCGATGCGGCGACTAAAGAACAACGACAGCTCGCGAGGCACACCAACTTCGAAAATCCCTGCGTTTTCCAAGAAAAATGGCCTTTTCTCCCGAAAAAATAGGCTAAAGCGATCGAGATTGACCTGTTGATCGTCGACCTCGACTTGCGCAAAGTCGGTGTTGTATGTGAGGTCTAGCGTGAGGCTTGGCGTCACGGAATACTTGATGTCGAAACCGACATCACCGCCATCCTCCGATCCGGCCAAAGACCCCCCGCGGGAGGATTTGCCCAAGCCGTACGGTGTGATCTTTAAGTTCCGTTGCGCTGGCGCCTCAATGCCTTGCACGGAGCCCGCAAGGGTGAGTCGATTGAGCCCATATTGCATCGGGATCGGGGCCCAATAAACGGTTTCGTTGTTGCGCCGGATCGTTCGCTCGAAATTGGCGTTCCAAGTTTGAACGTCCTCACCAGCGTAACGTAAAGACTTGAACGGAATGGCAAACTCCGCACTCCAGCCAAAATCGCCTACCTGCGTGGCGACCTCCCAGGTTGTGTCCCAATTCGAGTTGATGCCTTTGTTACGGAAGTTGTTCGCTCCTGTATTAACGATTTGGCCGTCAAACTCGAGCCCCGCGGGGTTGGTCCCGAACACAAAACCGCTCTGCTCGCTGCGAAAGCTATCGATCACAAACCGAACGCTATCTTCGTCCTGGAGCCCAGAATCCCGTTGACTATTCGAGACAATGATCTGGTCCGGCTCATCGTCGTGGCAGATGAAGCCGAGATAAAGCGTGTCATCCGTAAACCCCATAAAGACCTCGGTTCGCTGAGACGCTGGCGCACCTTCTTGGGGTTGTACTTGTGTAAAGCCTGTCATTGCCGTGACAACCGCCCAAGCGGCATCGGCCGCCACCAGACCATCGAGTTGGGGGGCTTGAACGAGCCTCGTCGCCTCTCCTTGCGGCGCGGCAAGCACGGGCGCCGATACCAAAAGTATTGACGCAACGACGAACTTCATCATGGACATCTGCACGACACGGGGCGGCGTATGATCGTTAGATCGCAGACGAGAAGCAACATGACGATTAGTCGGTTCGACCCGTGTCCTTGTCGTAGCAG
>CAJWCW010000252.1 GCA_913030615.1 uncultured Gammaproteobacteria bacterium
TTCATGTCTGCGGCGCCGCGTCCGTAGAGGTACTGGCCAGTGACCGTTGGTCGATACGGAGGCGACGACCACTGGGATAATGGACCTGGAGGAACGACATCCGTATGTCCAGCGAATACCACTAGCGGATTTCCATCTCCAACCTGTGCCCACATGTTGCAGACACGCCCAAAGGGAAGGTGATTGACTTTGAATCCAGCGGTGGTCAGTCGTTGTGCAATGAGTTGCTGACAGCCCCCGTCATTGGGCGTTTCGGAGGAACGACTAATAAGATCGCACGCGAGATCGAATACGTCCTCGGTCATCTGTAATAGCCTTCGATGAAACTCGTCATTCTGCTAACCGCATCGATGCAGTCCGCGATGGGCGCGACCAGCGCTATTCTGATGCGATCTCGTCCGGGATTCGTTCCTTGACTATCTCTACCGAGGTACTGGCCTGGCAAGACGGTGATGTTCTCGGTGACGAAGAGATCCCGTGCGAAAGACTCGTCGTCGCCAGGGAGTCTAAGCCAGTAATAGAAAGTACCCGGTGGGATCTCCGTGTCGAAGACTCGCGAAAGGATTGGATTAACGGCGTCGAATTTGTCTCGATAGTTCTGACGGTTTGATACGACATGCTGTTCATCTCGCCACACGAGGGTACTCACGTGTTGTACGTGTTCAGGCATCGCACAGCCGTGATACGTGCGGTATTGGAAATAACGTTCGATAATGTTGGCGTCACCGGCGACGAATCCGGAACGTAGCCCCGGACAATTTGATCGTTTGGAGAGGCTGTGGAAGACCATGCAATGGCCGAAGTCATCGACCCCAAGCTCCGTTGCAACCTCGAGTAGGCCTTTAGGTGGTTTATCTTCGTGGTAGTAAATTTCCGAATAACATTCATCGGCGGCGATAACGAAATCGTGTTTGTGGGCAAGCTCGATCAGCGTTCCCAAGTCGGCCTTCTCGATGAATGTCCCTGAGGGGTTCCCGGGAGAACAGATATAAAGGAGTTCGCACCGATCCCAAGTTTTCTTGTCCACCGTATCGAAATCCGGTTTGTCGGTACTCGGTACGTAGATGGGAGTAGATCCCCTGAGCAGAGCAGCGCCCTCGTAGATCTGGTAGAGCGGGTTCGGTAAAAGCGTGTAACCATTTGAAGCGCCGCTCAAAATCGCTTGGCCGAAAGAAAACAGAGCTTCTCGCGTACCGTTGACGGGTAAAACATGGCGGTCCGGGTCAACCTGGATCCTAAATCGGCGCGCCAACCATTCAACAATTGCGTTGCGGATGTCTATACCTCCGCGCGTCGATGGATACGCTGCTAATCCCGACTCGAGAACGCTTCTGTCAGAGAGTGCTTCCAATACGAAATTTGGTGGCGCATGTTTTGGTTCTCCCAGGGACAAGGAGACGTGGCCGTTCTTTGAATTCGACCTTAGTCCATCCTTAAGGTCGTTTAGCCGCTCGAAGGGATACGGATGTAGGTGTCCAAGGTATGGATTCATGCAACAGCCTCCGTCACCTCGGAATCGATTCTTTCTTCCAATCTCGAGACGATTTGGTTCATGCGCGTACGGTTCCGAATGGGATTGCCTTCTAGGTCACTTATATGAAAAACATCTTCAACCCGCTCGCCGAGCGTTGTGATACGAGCTTGGTGAACGATAATGCCTAGTTCGACGAATAGACTTCCGATCATCGAGAGCAATCCTTGCCGGTCAGATGAAACGATCTGCAGAATGGATTCAGCGCTGTCGTTGGGATTCGTGATTGTGACTTTAGTCCGTGTCACGAATTGTTTTAGACGCCGCGAAATTTTCCGAGGAGAGCTGATCGCTGGCCGTGTCCCTTGAGTGAGGGCGTGACGTAGGCTTTCGTAAACTTCTCGTTTCCGTTCGGACTTTCGGACGGGTTTGCCGTCATCTTCAAGCACGATGTAAGAATTAAAGCAAAAATCGTTGGTGCTGGTAGCAATGCTTGCGTCGACGACGTGAAGCGCTAGGTGATCGAGCGCTACAACGCTGTCGGCAAAGAGATGGGCGCGATTAGGACAGTAAAGAAATATTTCCGTCGCTCCTTCGGAGCTGACTTCGCCAACTACATCTAGAACCGTAATTAGGGGGCCGCCATCCGGATCGTGGTTAGCAATCTCATTCGTAATGTTGGCAATTTGCACACCTGAGTGCCGAAGGAAAAAGTCCTGGCCTGGATCGTTCCAAATGAGTTCGGCTG
>CAJWCW010000253.1 GCA_913030615.1 uncultured Gammaproteobacteria bacterium
TCGGCGGTCGCCAACGACATCGGCGCGGAACAAAGTTTTGTCGAGGGAGCAGGCCATTCGACCTATTTCGAACAACCCACGAGGTTCAACGAAATTCTGGGCGAGTTTCTGGGTACGCTGCCTTAGCGCCCCAGTTCCGCAGTGATATCGACGGGGTTTGTCCGAGCACTTTGTAACCAAACCCGATCGTCACGTCGAAACGCCAGCAACGCATCGAGAAACTCGACAGGGCCCTGGTCAGGCGATTCGCTCAACAGTCGGTCGCGGACCAGGTAAAGAGAAAGATCGTGGGAGACGCACACGTCGATTTGTTTTTCTGCCACGGATTGACTCAATTTTTCACTCACCACCCGCATGAGAATCCGTGCCGCTTCCTGCGCCGGAATCAGCGCATCTTGCGGAATCGCACGGTCCGACCAGGCTGAAACGAACTGCTGCAGCGATCCCATATCGCGCATCACGCGATACATTTTCATTTGATCGAGGACATAGAAAACACCGAGACCTTCGACCGGACGGACCCGCGTACTCGATCCACCCTCGGCTGCGTGGCCGTCAAGACACAGTTGCGCAGTTTCCACACACCGCCCGGCCGGGGAGGCGTAACCACGAAGGGTATAGGCCTTTGGCAACTGACGTCCTAGCCGTTGTGATAGCTCTCTCCCCTCGTCCGTTAGAGGATTCTCGAGATCGTGAACGTCGGGATTGAATTCACGGGCAGAGTGCCGCATCAGCAACACCATATGGGTACAGCCCTCATTGGCCATCGCCTCCACTTGCGCAAGCGTCGCATCGCCATACATAGCTGGTCCTCCGCAAATCCCCGTAGCCCCGCATCTTAGGGCCGACCGCGCAATCGTGTCGAATAGCGAATACCATCTTTGCGACAACGAAAACGAGAAAAATGGGAGTGTTTTATGGGACGTCTGGACGACAAAGTGGCCGTCATCACCGGCGCTGGCAGGGGAATCGGACGGGACATTGCGATCGCGATGGCGACTGAAGGTGCTCGCATTGTGGTCAACGACCTCGGAGGCAACACCGACGGGACGGGCAGTGGCATGATCGCCGACGACGTGGTCGACGAGATCCGCGCCATGGGCGGTGAAGCCGCCTCCAACACATCGTCCGTATCCGAGGTCAGCGGTGGTCAATCACTCCTACAAACGGCTCTCGACAACTTTGGCGGCATGGACATCCTGGTTAACAATGCCGGCATTTTGCGGGACAAGTCGATCTTCAACATGGACGAAGCCGATTGGGACGCCGTGATCGCGGTCCATCTCAAAGGCCACTACTGTTGTTCACGTCCGTTTGCCCAGTACATCCGTGAAAACAACCGAACCGGTTGCCGCATCGTTAATTTTTCCAGCGTGTCGGGTCTCTTCGGTAACTTTGGTCAAGCGAATTACGGGGCCGCCAAGGCCGGTATCGCCGGGTTCAGTCGCGTACTCGCCCTCGAACTGGCGAAGTACGGTTGCACGGTGAACACCATCTCACCGGGCGCACTCACGCGAATGACGATCCCTTTACGCGAGGCGCGCGGCGAGGAAGTCAGCACCACGGAACTCGACACCGGCGGGCCGCAGCATGTCGCACCCGTCGTCACGTGGCTCGCCTCCGAAGAAGCTGCAAGCATTTCGGGTCAAATCATCCATTGTGCGAGCGGCTTGGTCGGTATCATGCAACAGCCTGCGATCATCAAGAGTTTCCAGAAATCTGAACTTTGGACACTCGACGAGCTCGACAAGCGCATGCCCGAACTCATCGAAGCCAAGCAGGCCAACGACGAGGCGGCTCGCGGGTCGGGAGCGGCCAGTAGCGTCTAAGATCGGAGTTCGTTTGCCTACGACGTCGGACTTGAGCCTCGGTCGCCGGGATTTAGTGGTCTCAGAGGTAGTAGACCCAACGCATGAATCCACTGACCCCGCCGCCGACGGTCAGGTCGGGGAGAACCGGTAAGCCGCCAAATTCGTCTCCGGACTGACCGATGCTCGCGACCACACCGATTTGCAGCCGCGAATGGTCTCCGGGATTGAAGTCCACCTGGGTCTGCAAGATGTGGCTCTTATCGTGAAGATTGGTGATCAGCGTCGCCGTCTGGCCAAGGATCGGGTGCCATTGGTATTGCAACCCCAACGCCAAGTAGTCCTGCATAACGTTAAATA
>CAJWCW010000254.1 GCA_913030615.1 uncultured Gammaproteobacteria bacterium
GGTCTTGTGCTTTGTTGCTTCGAGTAACCGGAATCCCAATCCTGATAGAACTGCCTCGATTTGATTGCTTTTTCTTCAAGTGGCGTCAGATCTTTCATCTGATCCGCGTTAGGGGCAGCGATCGGCATGTTGGTGTGTATTCCGGCGCAGTGTTCGGGATCCTGCATTCCGATTGATGTCGTGACGGCGGAACCCCAGTCGCCGCCTTGTGCGAAGTAATTTTGATATCCGAGGCGCTGCATCAGTTCACCCCAGGCGCCAGCAACCTTATCAACGCCCCAGCCGGTGGTTGTCGGTTTCCCAGAAAAACCATAGCCCGGCAACGTGGGTAGGACTATGTGAAACGCATCGTCAGCGTCGCCACCGTGCGCCTCTGGGTCTGAGAGTGGCCCCATTACCTTCATAAACTCGATGATCGATCCGGGCCACCCATGCGTTAGAACGAGGGGCATTGCGTTCTCAACTGGGGACTTCAGGTGAAGAAAATGAATGTCGACGCCGTCAATGTCGGTCACATATTGCGGAATTTCGTTGAGCGCTTCCTCAGTAGTCCGCCAGTTGTATTTTGTTTGCCAGTAGGAACAAAGCTCTTGGACATACTTAAGGGGAATGCCTTGGGTCCAATCGTCGACGGGTTCCGATTCCGGCCATCGCGTTCGGGCCAAACGGTCATTCAAGTCATTTAGGTCCGCGTCGTCGACATGGATCTGGAAAGTTCGTACGTCGTCCATGGGGATTCCTTGGCAGCTCAGTCTGGAACGTAGCAGTGGAAGTGACTCAATCGTGTGTGTCAAGCGAAACTCGATAGATGCGGTGAGGCAAACGATGGAACATGGGCGATTCTTATGCGTGTACCTATCGTTGCGCCCATCCACCGCTGAACGGGAAAGCCTGTCCGCAGAAAAAGCCGCTCTCATCGCTCGCTAGAAATAGCGCGAATAACGCGTCCTCCTCGGGCGTACCTAACCGACCGGCGGGGACTTGTCGTTTTAAGGATTCGACAAATGACGGTTTGTCCATCAATTCGGGTGGGTAGTAGTCAGGATTGGCAACGTAATTTTGGGCGATAAGATTCATTTGAATGTTATTCGGTGCGATCTCGACACCAACCGATTGGACATAACCCACTTGCGCGGCCCGCGCGGCACTGTACGCGGCGACCGTTTTTAATCCGCGGAGCGCAGTTGCGCTGCCGTACACCACGATCTTTCCATAGCCTCGTTCTAGCATTTGAGGCAATACTGCCTGGGTAAGCCAGTGCAAGGGATGAACCATCATATCGAAAGGTGTCTTCCATTCGGCTTCGGTCAGGGCAGTGACGACGGTACCGCTGTAATTGGGGGACGCGAGGTTGGCAATGAGAATATCGATCTCGCCACTGGAGGCGACTAGTTCGTCGCACGATTGCTTATTGGGTAGTGGGTCGGTGCTTGCCATGATCGATGCCCCTTCGCGCTGGAACACGTCGACTGTGGCAGGTCCCATGAAGTCGTTTGCTTGCGTTACCAGGACCCGTTTTCCCGAGAGTCGATTGTTCATCTTGGATCTCCCATCGTTGATGTCTCGTCTTGGCTGTTAGCTACAACCGAGGCTCGAATAAGCAACCGATGTTATCCGCGTCAATGAACGAATTCATGTAACCTTTTGCGCCTTAATCGCGGTGCGTGCGCCGTTTTGGCGGGTAGGAACGGGAGGAAGACCCATGAGCGAATTTGAAAGCATCATCTACGAGGTTGACGATGGGCGTGCGCGGATCACGTTGAATCGACCTGAGAAACTAAACGCACTATCGCTAAAGCTCCAATCGGAACTCAACGAAGCATTGTGGGAAGCCGACAATGACAACGCGGTGCATTGCGCGATTATTCGTGGTGCGGGACGGGCGTTTTCGGCCGGCTACGACCTGAGTGGGGCGGATGGAAATGTACCTGTATCGCGTGTGCAATCGAAGGAAAACAGTTATCGCGGCGGGCGAAGCGTGGACGACGATGCCTGGCAGATGGAACGAGCCCAGCGATACCGAATGGCGATGTTCGACATGCACAAACCGGTTATTGCTCAGGTGCATGGTTATTGTCTTGCCGGAGGCAC